>JAIKYA010000125.1 GCA_024683645.1 Lachnospiraceae bacterium | reverse complement strand
ACGCGGTATCTATCAATGCATCCTTTCCGTCCGCATCCTTATCAAAGCTCAGCGTGTTCGTATCCGGATCAAACTCAGCATGTCCGCTCTTTATCGGGATGTCTGTCATGTTTTTCTCCGTCACACGTACATCTCCGACATGCAGATCGTATTCATCAATAATTTCACTTATGACTACTTCTCCGTCGATATCGCCATTGATATTTCCGCTTTCCATAAGGGCCTCCTCCGGATCTATCCGCATACCGATGTCGACCGTAACCTTAGCAGATCCATGGGTCATAACGGAATAATCGGTTTTACGAAAAACTGCATTTCCACCACTGAAAACCACGTCAGTTCCCCATGTCTCAATGCCAGTTCCGTCCTTGGCCTCTATATCGATATCCGCATCGATGACCAGTTCCTTATCGCTTCCCTCCGCATATATTCCATAATAGATCTCGCCATCACTTCTATCGTCGCACTTTATTTTTACCGTACCTTTTATGGTAAGATCACGCTTATCTATTGCTATAGCTGCATAATTCCGGCTTTCGGATCCGAAGATATAAAGCTCCTGATCTATAAAAGCATCATTTCCTTTATCATCCTTGCCGAAAGTCAGGGTATTCGTATCCGGGTTAAATTCTGCATGTCCACGGGTTATGGGAATATCCGTAAGATTCTCCGACGTAACTACCTTGCCTCCGACAGCCAGTCCGTAGTCTCCGAGACTTACCTCTTCATCATACTGTCCCCTCTCCTCACTTATGCTCTCCTGCTCATCATCCGCAGCAGCACTTACCCATGCTGCCGTCTCAGGTACCATACCCATGAGCGGCACTATGCTCATGAAAAGTGCCATCAGCTTTCTTGTGAATTGCTTAGCTTTCATCTCATCCTCCTTTTTTACTGTAGTAAGTTATGGTTTTATTCATGTTCCATAATAAAAAAAGAAGGCGGTATGCACTACCGCCAAAAGTAGGTATTTATATTTTTTTCATCAGTTGCTGATCACCAGTCCCAGATGCCTTGCTTTCACAGCCTGCTCCAGACGGCTGTGATAGCCTGTCTTCTGCAGCATGTTGGAGATAAGCATCTTTACAGTTGATACTTCAAGAAAAAGCTTCTCGGCTATCTCCTTGTTGGAAAGCCCTGCCACCCTTTCAGGATGCTCATCGGGCTCCATATGCAGCGAAAGCCATAAAGACCGACAGCGGTATCGCTGTCATGGGGATATAATAGGAATACCATAGTATTTCGTTTATCCATACGGATTCCGGAAAGAAAGAAAACTTGCATATCCGGAGGAAAAAAAGAAACAGCATGAAAAAACATGCGGTGAGCATGCGCCTGCGTACCGGAGGTTCGAGTATCCTAATCCTTATGCTGATAGCCCACATGATGATCAGGATGCAGTAGCATGTCGCCGGTATATTGTGAAGGATGAGCAGCGACACGGACTGTGTGGACGCAAGCATAGCCATAATAACAAGCAGCGCCGAAAGAACCAGTATTTTTTTGTCAGTGAATCTTAAGCGTTCCATGATGCAACTATAACGGAAGTGTATGCATATCGCTACCGCCAAAAGTAGGTATATTAAGCACAATAAAAACTTTCGCGGGATTGCGAATTGTCCATAAAAGAAGTTAACAAATATTCATACTATTTGCAAGTTTTTTATGATATCATAAAGACACACACAGATCCTGCATATGAAAGGAGAATCCCATGTCCGAAAAGATAATGCTGAACAACGGCTGGCAGTTTACCGGAGAGTACAGTGACGAACTTCTCAGTGCCGACTGCAGTCTGAAGCTTTGTGATGTGCGCTTGCCGCATAATGCAGCCGAAACACCCTACCACTACTTCGATGACAGTATCTATCAGATGATCTGCGGATATCGCCGTATTCTGCATATTCCCGCAGAATGGGAAGGCAAAAGAGTATTCATAACTTTTATGGCTGTTGCACATTCTGCCACCGTCTACCTTAACGGGACGGAACTGGCCTCACACGGCAGCGGCTACACCGCTTTCGAAGTGGAACTGACCGACGTATTAAAACCCGGTGAGGACAATATCCTTGTTGTCAAAGCAAACAGCCGCGAAGACCAGAATATCCCTCCTTTCGGACATGTCATCGACTATATGACCTATGGCGGCATTTACCGCGAAGTGTATATAAAAGTATGTGACGACCTGCGCATGAGTGAAGTATATGTGGATCCGGCAGCCCCCGAAGAAGAGGATATAAACGGAGAGATAAAGGATTTCCGCTTTAACTCCACCGTGGGACTCGATATAAGCCTTGACGAAAGAAACGGCAGCGTCTTATCTGAAAGCGGACTGAACAGTCTGAAACTGCGCGTACTTGTCGGCGAACACAAGAGCGGCCGTGTAGTCACAGACACAAGTTTTGATTTTTCCGAGCTGAGCAGCATCGAGTTAAGCGGAGCCCGCCTTTGGGATCCGGTATCCCCTTTCCTTTACGATATCTATATCGAGCTTATAAAAGCTGATGAAGTCATCGACAGTTTCGAATGCAGCTTCGGTTTCAGACGCTCGGTCTTCAAAGAAGACGGCTATTACCTAAACGGCAGGAAATTCAGACTGCGCGGACTGAACCGTCACCAGAGCTACGCCTATAACGGCTATGCCATGCCCTCTTCCATGCAGAAGCTTGACGCGGAGATACTCAAGCTTGAGCTTGGCTGCAATGCCGTAAGGACCTCACATTATCCGCAGTCACAGCACTTTATCGACCGCTGCGATGAACTCGGGCTTCTTGTTTTTACGGAGATACCGGGCTGGCAGCATATCGGAGATGAGGCCTGGAAAGAGCAGGCCTGCATAAACGTTGAAGAGATGATAAAGCAGTATAAGAATCACTGCTCCGTCATACTCTGGGGTGTGCGTATCAATGAGTCGGTCGATGATGACGGGTTCTATACAAAGACAAACGAGATTGCCCACAGCCTGGACGATACCAGACCTACCGGCGGAGTCCGCTACATCGAAAAAAGCAGTCTGCTGGAAGATGTCTACACCTTCAACGACTTCTCACATGAAGGCAACAACCCGGGCTGCAAGCCGAAGAACGCCGTCACCTCCGATCCGTCAAAGCCTTACCTCATAAGCGAATACTGCGGCCATATGTTCCCCACCAAGAGCTTTGACTGCGAGGAACACCGTCTTGAGCACGCACTCAGACACGCCAACGTACTGGAAGCGGTAAATACAAATAAAGACATCGCAGGCTCCTTCGGCTGGTGCATGTTCGATTACAATACACATAAGGATTTCGGAAGCGGCGACCGCATCTGCTATCACGGGGTTATGGATATGTTCCGCAATCCCAAACTCGCCGCATACGTTTACGCAAGCCAGCAGAACCGCACGCCTGTACTTGAAGTATCCTCCTCTATGGATATAGGTGAACATCCGGGCGGAAACCGCGGCAACATCTATATCTTTACCAATGCCGACTCGGTCCGCATGTATAAGAATGATGTTCTTCTCAAGGAATATACTTCCGCAGATTCCTCCTACTCACACCTGCGGCATGCCCCCATACTCGTTGACGATTATGTGGGGAGTGCACTGAAGGAAGCTGAAGAATTCACTGACCGCCAGGCAGCCATAGTCAAGAAGGCTCTCAACCATATCGCAAGATACGGTATGAACAATCTGCCCCTTGATATCAAACTGAAACTCGGTGAAGCCATGACAGTCTATCACATGAGTTTTGAACAGGCTTATGCGCTTTACGGAAAATATGTCGGTAACTGGGGAGATGCGGCTACCACCTTCAGATTCGAAGCCATAAAAGACGGCGAGATAGTAAAGACCGTAACAAAGACCACCTCATCTACCCTTACGCTGGATGTCAGATGCGATCATACGGAACTTCGTGAAGCCGATACCTATGATGTGGCTGCGGTCAGGGTACGTGTATGTGACGAATACGGAAATGTTCAGCCGTTCTTTAATGCTCCTCTGAAAGCAGAGCTTTCCGGACCGGTAGAACTTGCCGGGCCTCCTTATATACAGATCGCCGGCGGCATGGGCGGCTGCTATGTCCGCACCACCGGAAAAACAGGAGCTGCATCCGTTAAGATCAGTCTTCCTGCGGAATACTCTTATCTCAGTGAATGCAGCCGTACCTTATTATTCGAGATCAGCGGATCATAACATTAAACTGCACGCATAATACTCACAGTGAACAAAGCGTTCCGCTTGCGGAACGCCGACGCCTCGCGCGGTTGCCGAAGGCAACATTTTCCTCTCGCGCGAGTGCGCATCCCGCCCGGAGGGCTTTTTGCTTTATGGAAATTCCAGAGGAATTTCCTATAAAGCAAAAA
>JAIKYA010000143.1 GCA_024683645.1 Lachnospiraceae bacterium | reverse complement strand
TTTACCTGTTTCGTCTCAGCCATTTATCTTCCTTTTATCCTACCTGGGTTCATCGAAATCGGCATTGCCGCCGGTCTGCGATTCGTAAACTTCCCTGTATATCTCATTGCTCTTCATCAGTTCCTCATGGGTGCCGAAACCATCCACGCGGCCTTCCTCCATGACTATTATCCTGTCCGCATCCATAACGGATGATATACGCTGTGCTATTATCAGCTTGGTCATACCCGGCAGTTCTTCCCTGAAAGCTTTTCTTATCTTTGCATCGGTAGCGGTATCCACTGCAGAGGTTGAATCGTCAAGTATCAGCACCTTCGGCTTTTTCATAAGTGCTCTTGCTATGCAAAGACGCTGCTTCTGGCCGCCGGAAACATTGGTACCTCCCTGCTCTATACGGGTGTTGTATCCCTCTTCCATTTTCTCGATGAATTCGTCTGCGCAGGCCATGCGGCAGGCTTTTTTACATTCTTCCTCACTTGCTTCCGGATTACCCCAGCGCAGGTTGTCGATAACAGTGCCGGAGAAAAGTACATTTTTCTGAAGTACGACAGACACCTGGTCGCGCAGTGCCTCCAGCGAATATTCCTTTACATTCCTTCCGCCCACGGACACGCTGCCGCGGCTGACGTCATACAGCCTGCTGATAAGATTGACAAGACTTGTCTTGGCCGAACCGGTCCCGCCGACTATGCCTATGGTCTCGCCGCTCTTTATATGAAGAGTCACATCCTTGATCACGGGCTCGCCGTTTCCGGACTGGTATGAAAAGTCCACATTCTGAAAATCTATGGATCCGTCTGCCACTTCGGTCACGGGATCCTCCGGATCTGTGATATCGCTCTTTTCCGTCAGGACCTCCGCCACACGCTCTATACTTGCCGAAGACATACTCACCATTACGAAGATGAATGAGATCATCATCAGGCTCATCAGTATGTTCATACAGTAAGTCAGCAGGCTCATCAGATCACCTGTTGTGAGCAGCGTGCCTCCCGAGGAGACTATCATCTTTGCGCCCACCCAGCTGATGCCGAGTATGCAGGAGTAAACTGTCAGCTGCATTACCGGTCCGTTTAAGATCACATTGTTCTCAGCCTTTACGAACATACTGTAGATATTCTCGCAGGCCTTCTTAAAACGGTCATTCTCATAATCCTCACGAACATAGGCTTTTACTACCCTGATGGCGCTCACGTTTTCCTGTACGGCTGCATTCAGTTCGTCATACTTTCTGAACACCTGTCTGAAATACTTCGAAGCCCTTCGCATTATGAGGAAAAGGAAGAATGCCAGTACCACGACAGCGATAAGGTATATCGAGGCTACTTTGGGTGAAATGATGAATGCTGCCACCATGGCAAAGATCATGGAAAACGGAGCCCTGAAACACATCCTCAGTATCATCTGATATCCGTTCTGTATGTTGGTGACATCCGTGGTAAGCCTTGTGATCAGGCTTGCAGTCGAGAACTTGTCTATATTTGCAAAGGAATAGCTCTGGATATTATCGAACATGGCTTTACGCAGGTTTTTCGAAAAGCCCGTGGCAGCCTTTGATGCAAAGACTCCGCCAAGTATACCGGAGATCAGTCCGCAGACAGCCAGCACTATCATCAGACCGCCCATGGCCCAGATATGCTGCATATTGCCCTTTTCTATGCCGTCATCTACTATCGACGCCATGCATATGGGTATGACTATCTCAAATATCACCTCGAAGATCATGCATATCGGGGTGAGTATCGACGGAAGCTTGTATTCTTTTACATGTGACAGTATCGCTTTTAACATAGCGTTTATTCTACCGCCCAATTTTGCAACCGTCAACTTAAATCTTGCTATTTGCTTGCTCTGCGATTGAGCTCTTTTTGCATCTCATCAAGAAAATCCTGCGGTCCGCACGTATTGTATTCAGCTATATATCTCTCCCACTCACTGTCAAAGTCATCACTCATCACCAGCAGCGGCAGGTATTGCAGCTTGAAATCATTTATCTTTTCCCAGGCCACGCCGCCCTTTGTTGCACGCGTCATACTGTTGGAATACGACCACATGGGAAACCACGGCTGCTTTTCTTCTTCCACTGAGCCTATCATCTCGGGAAAAGTATTCACCCCGTAGGCCTCAAAACACCAGGCAACCGGCTGGGGCAGGCTGTCACGGAATTCGGAGGGCTGTTCCGTCGGGAAATTGGCATTGATCCCGTCATCACTCGTCCCACCGTACTGAGGCATATATACATAAGCACAGAGGTGGCGTTTTCTGTATGTATCGTCTCCTACCATGCTTCGTATCTCTTCCGTACGGTAAAACAGGCCGTTTTCATCCACCAGATAATCAACGCCCTCGACTCCCCAGAACCGCAGGTTGTGTATATCCTGATCCAGCATGGCATCCAGAAAGGCAAAGGCCTTTTCGGGATCGCGGCAGGCTGTGGTCACCGCTATGCCTGAGCTTACGTTAAGCGTGTCTCCATAAGTATGCCAGCGGTTTTCCATTCCTCTTTCTATGGTGATCCCCAGAGGTATGTAGCTGCAGCCCATTTCATCAAGCCCCAGCTGCCTCTGAGTATCCACAGTCTCCATAAAATTCCAGTACTGGTCGCACATGCCCAGAACCACACCGTCCGCCAGTTTACCCAGGTATTCATCATAATTCTGTGTCGCAAACTCCGGATCAAGATAGCCCCGTCTGTACTCATAGTTGAGACGCTCAAAATAACGTCTTGCAGTAGGCGTGGTATTGTAATCGACTATTTTGGGATTTTCGGGATCAGTCACATAATCTACGATAACCGTACCGTCATTCGGATATCCGTCCAGAAACTGCGGGGCATTCTCTATACAGAAAAGCTTTCCTTTTTCACACAGACTCGTATAAGCTATAAGCTGACGTTCGTTGCCTTGCGGATCCTTATCTGTCGGATGCGCATTATAGTATCTCTCCAGCAGGTCAAAATACTCGTCCATGGTCTTTATCCTCGGATAATTGGCCCATTCGAGCACTCTTGCCTGTATCCAGAATGCCTCATCATTATGCATGGTAGCGGTGGATGCACCCTTTGTTTTCTGGAATACGTTACACCAGTATATATGTCCGTCACTGCGGCGGAACAGATCCCACTCTTCAGGCGTATAGTATGCGCTCAGATTCGGATACTTTCCGCTTTCAAGATATTCGTCCCAGGGAACGAGTACTCCTTCCTCATAGAGTATCGGGCAGCCGTCTCCTCCGTCTATCATATCAGGCAGGCTTCCTGCAGCGATCATACTCTCCACAGCTTCTTCCTCGCTCTGCCCGCTCTGGCTTGAAAGCCAGCTTTCCATCACACGCACGCCGGTCTTCTCCGCGATCATCTCGCGCACTTCATTATTATCGTTTATCTCCTGTCTCGGTTTTACTCCGAAAAACGTAAATGTAGTTATACCGTCCGAAGCCGGCGGTCTGGTCTCATTGGGGACAGGCTGGGTGCTTGCCGTATCCTGTTTTTCGGCAGCTCCACACGCAACAGGACTGCCCATGATCAAGATCACGGACAGTCCTGCGATTATTTTTCTTATGAATCTTTTTTCTGACATTTAACCCTTTACGGCACCTGCGGTAAGACCTTCAACGATCTGGTTAGCGAAGATACAGTAAACTATGATGGTAGGAATGACTGCTATAACTATACCTGCAAACATCTGTGTATAGTTGGTACTGTGAGGACCTACGAACTTGGTCAGTGACACAGGCAGCGTCTTTCTCTCATCATCAGATATAAATACCATGGCGAAGGGCAGCTCGTTCCAGTTGTTGACGAAGGACATAAGGCCCGTTACCATGAAGCCTGTCTTTGCCAGAGGCAGACCCACAGTAAAGAACAGCTTGGGAACCGAACATCCGTCTATGACTGCTGCTTCGAACAGTTCATTCGGTATGCTTTCAAAGAACCCGACCATTATGTATATCGTGATCGGCAATGAGAATGCCACATAAGGTATTATCAGACCCAGCAGCGAGTTGGTCAGTCCCCAGGATGCAAACTGCGTATACAGTGAGAAGAGCACACAGTGAATGGGGATCATCATACCGATCATAAAGTATGTCAGTGTCAGCTTGCTGAACTTCCAGCGAAGCTTTGCGATCGCAAATGCAGCCATGGAACCTACTATAAGTGATATCAGCAGCGTACAGGTAGCCACTATGAACGAGTTGAGCATAGCTCTTCCCAGATGGCCTTTGGTCCAGGCAAATACAAAGTTACCGAACTCAAAGCCGCTGGGCAGACTCCAGGGTGCACTCTTGAACTGTGAATTCGGCTTCATTGCGGACATAACTATCCACAGAAGCGGTAAGATGTAGACGAGAACAAGGAAACCTAAAAGCACATATATGAATATCTGTAATGCTTTGCGCTGGCCCTTATCCTTTTCTACCATGCTGTCATCAAAATCAACCTTCATATATCAACTCCCCCTTCTTATTCGTAGCTCTCTACCTTAACAAACTTGTTGATAAGGAAAGTAACGATCAGACACATTCCCAGCAGCACCATACCTACTGCGCAGGCATATCCGTACTTGTTGTATCTGAGACCCTGATCATAAATGACCGTTGCTATAACGTGAGCTTTTCCGCCCTTTCCTCGCATAGCTTCGGGAAGCATACTGAAGATCAGGTCGAAGAACTTCAGCGAGCCGATCGCATTAAGGCTCATTGCCGTTGCCATCATAGGCTTGATCAGCGGCAGTGTGATACTGAAAAATGCCTGTCTTTTTGAGCATCCGTCTATTGCAGCCGCTTCATATATATCCTTGCTGATGCCTGATATCTGCGCCATATAGAGCATCATTGACTGTCCGACATACTGCCACAGAGCCACAAAAGAGATGACTACGATGGGCAGGATGATGAAGCCGCTGGTATCCGAAAGCCACAGTGTACCTTCGTTTGCATTTTCAAGTATACCCAGGTTCTCCATTATCTTGTTGAGACCGTACTTGGGGTGGAAGATGAAATACCACAAAAGACCCAGAGCAGCGGAGCTCAGTACGCAGGGCAGATAATAAACATTTTTAAAGAAGTCACGGCCTCTCTTTATGTTGGTAAGCAGAGCTGCAAGTATAAGTCCGAAGAACAGCTGGCTTACTATAGAGAAGATCATGAAAAATATTGAGTTCTTAAATGCCGTCTTCATATCCGGATCATCGGTGAAAATGGTTATATAATTCTTAAGCCCGACAAATACCGGTGCGGAATTCAGTTTGTAATCGCAGAGTGAGTAATAAAATGCCGTAACGATGGGCACGATCAGCACTGCGGAAAATATCAAAAAGGCCGGAGCCAGAAACAATATAATGTTGCTTTTCTTTCTTAGAAGTTTATCCATAAATCCCCCTTAGCAAGATGTCAGCACCCGCACATGCGGGTGCTGACCCAAAAACAACTTTCAGTTTTATCTTACTTCCAAACGTTATCCTCATAGTACTTCTGGATAGGATCCAGAGCAGTAGCGGGATCTGCGCCCTTGAAGATCTCTACGAAGCAGCTGTCGAAGGTTGAACCTGCTTCAGAATCAACGAGTGACTCGTTGTAGAAACCGAAGGTAGCATTAGCGCTCTTGAATACGTCCATAACGTAGCTCAGCTCGGGAGGAGCAACGCTCTCATCATACTTAACGCTTGTTACAGGTATCTTACCACCTTTTTCAGCGGTGTACTTCTGAGCTGTATCATCTACGAAGTACTTCATAAGTGCAACAGCAGCTTCAGGATTCTTGCTGTCTGCGCTCATAGCGATGGAGTCAGACTTAGCGATTACACGGTTAGGATCTGCGCTTGAACCGTCAACAGCGGGGAATGCGAATACGCCGACCTTCTTCTCGAAACCGGGCTCGCATGAACCGTTGATCTGGCCGATAGCCCATGAACCCTGGATAAGGATAGCAGCTTCGCCGTCATAGAATGCAGCGGTAGCGATATCGTTGTCATCGGATTCAGCTGTAGGCTGGAAGTACTGGCTCAGCTCCTGGATCTGCTTTGCAGCGTTGATAACCTTTGCATCTTTCCAATCGGTCTTGTGATCCTTGACATCAGCAAGGTTGAGGCCGTTT
>JAIKYA010000098.1 GCA_024683645.1 Lachnospiraceae bacterium | reverse complement strand
CCTGGGTCGCATGGGATTTGAAAGACGTCCAGTGGAAGGATACGAGAATGCAAACTGGATCCTTTTGGACTATCATGATGTGATCATTCATATTTTTGATAAGGAGAACAGGTCCTTCTACGATATTGAGCGGATCTGGCGGGACGGCACACCTGTTACTGTGGAGGAACTGCAGTAAAGGTTACTTTCAGCGTTTTTATTTACATCTTTCCGATTTTGGAATAAAATAAAAGTGTCATCATGCAAGTCGATCATAAACAGATGAGGTATGACACTTGAAGAAGAGACATATGCTGAAGCATATCATAGTGATGCTGATCGTGGCTGCCGTTTTGGCCACCGCGCAGCTTTTTTATGTCAATGTCTACAAAGTCGCGAAGCTCGAAGCGACACATTCCCTTGTCGAACAGTATATCAATCAGGATCTGCAGTATGATCCGAAGCTTTATGACAGGCAGCTTCAGGAACTGCTGGATATGGCAGATCTTATGTATATCAATGATTCCGATAAAGGCCACATCTATGAAAGAGCTGCCCAGATCTATAAGTTTAAAGAAGATACTGCTGAGTTTTACCATTTCATGGGAAGAGCACTTTATCATCTGGAAAAAGGCGGCAACAAATCTATTGCAGTCAATATATACGAAGATATTGCAAACTATTATATTTCCGAGAGTAATTATAAGCAGGCAAGAGAAATGCTTGAGAAGGCACATTCCATCTGCAGTATCGAAGAGATTGATGATCCGCAGGTACGCAGTTATGCCTACAGGATGGAATCGGTGATGGCGCGCCATGATGACGATTTTGACAAAGCCACAGACTACATAAGCCGTTCCAATGAGATATTACGTGATCAAACGGAGACGGTCTGGTATGAATCGTATGTTGCGATCAACGATATCCAGAGTGCGGCGATCGCATTGGAAAAGGGAGACCTGAAAACAGCCGGGGAATATCTGGACCGGTATCAGGACAGTTCCCTCTTTGAAACGCCTTACTATGCCGATATCATGACCAGGGATTTTTCTATTCCCTATTATGATACCGCAGCGAAGCGGGCCGCCATGCAGGGCGATACAGAAGAGTTGAAAATGTGCCTTGGCAAGCTGGAAAGCTGCTGCGAAAAGTATGGATTTGAAATTCTTGAGATGGATACCATCCAGGATCTGAGGGGCGGTGATTATAAGCTGCCGGACTCCATACGAAAGATGCTTGAGACCCGCATGCTGAATCTGTATCCGCAGATCGTTCTAAGACAAAGCGAGAACTATGCGGAACTGATCAATACGCCGCTGAATAACGGGATCGAAGAACAGCGCAATATGGTTCAGGCAGAGCAAGAAAGCAGACAGCGGAACAGACTGATTATCATTGAAGTGGTGATCGGGCTGTTTGTATTATATTTTCTGTATAAGATCGTTCTGTACACGCTGACGGATGCACTTACGGGAATCGGTAACCGAAGGGCGCTTAATATGTATCTGAGCTATCTTCGCTTCCGAGGCATAAACTATTATGCTATTATGATGGATGTGGACAACTTCAAACGGGTGAATGATACTTATGGACATGCTACAGGAGATGATGTGCTGAAACGGCTTGGATTTTTACTTCATGCCATGAAATCATCGCAAAATCTAGCATTTCGCTACGGCGGTGAGGAGTTTGTGATGATCTCCCGGATCCAGAGCAGCAGCATTGACATGGTGCTGCGTCTTGCGGAGAATATCAGGCATGACATGGAACTACAGGAATGGAGTTTTCCCGGCAGGATCACCATCAGTCTCGGGGTTGCTGACAGCAGACAAAATAAAGATGCTGTGGGCATGGCGGATGAAAACATGTATCATTCCAAAACAAACGGAAAGAATGCCGTCTCTTATACCCAGGATGGCGAAATGGTTATTTTTTCAAGAGGGTGAGAAGCATAGAATTGATTGTGCATAAGGTAGTATGATATGAGACGTCTAAAGGAAAAGGAGCCGATTCGGCTCCTTTTTTGCTGCTCGTATCCGGAATCCGGTAAAGATCCGGTTGTGAGTGAATATGCTGCGTGAACTTTGAGAGAGTCTTACATGAGGCGGAATACGCCGAAAACTTTGCCGAGGATCTCGCAATCATCAACGATGATGGGATCCATGGA
>JAIKYA010000052.1 GCA_024683645.1 Lachnospiraceae bacterium | reverse complement strand
CCTCATCAGACGCGGCTTCTGCTTTCTCAGCCGCCTCATCATTACTTCCTGAGTCGCTTATCTGATCTTCGGCATCATCCTTTACCTCAGATCCGGCCTCGCTCGTAACTGCAGCATCTTCCCCTGATGCCTCGTCATCTTGCATATCACTTTCTGCCGCAACAGCATCGTCCGCTGTGTTTTCATCTGCCGTCACCGCATCATTCACAGCTGCTTCATTTTCAATCGCCGCCTCTTCCTGTCCGTACACCACGCTGCCTGCCTGTGCATAGGCTTCCCCATAGCACGAAAACAGCATCAGCATCGTCAGCCATCCCGCAACTTTTCTTTTCAGATCATTCTTAAGCTTCATACCCTGCATCTCCTCCTCTTTGTAAATTACTATACTCTCTCCTCATCAAATCTCACCTCAGGGAGACTTAACACTCATGCAAGAGTCCTTCAAACAGAACCCAGATTTACAACATAACCTCATTCTCGTGGACCATATGCCCGCTTGAACCAAATTCCATTATATCATCAATAGCTTTCCTTCTCCACCGATGTCTTATACTCCCGCCTGTTTCATGCTCATTTTGTCTTCTTTTTCCTCACTGAATATCCGAATTTCCCCAGATACTTCCCGAGTCCGTAATACTCTCCGTGATTGTAGGCCAGAAGTCCCGCCTTTGCCAGATCAAAGCGGCCCTTGTCATCAAGATAGGCGTCATCTATATCAGTGCTGAGTAATTTTGCAATGAACATATCATGACTGCCAAGCTCCAATACCTGCTCCACCTTGCATTCCAGGCAGACCGGACTTTCCTCTATACCCGGAGCCTTTATGAATTTAGACGGGCTCTTTGTCAGCTTAAGCTCTCCCTTAAGCGCAAACTTGTCTATATCCCTGCCGGACTTGACCCCCACGTAATCCGTGACTTTCGCCAGCTTTTCGGTGGTCAGGCACATGGTGAATTCCCCGGTCCTTTTGATAATGTCATAGGAATATCTTTCCTTACGTATCGATACGCTGACCATCACCGGATCGGAACAGACGGAACCGGCCCAGGCGGCAGTCATCACATTGGCCTTCCCCTCCTCATCCGCACAGCAGATCAGCACTGCCGGCAGCGGATAGAGCATATTTGAAGCCTTCCAGTATTCTCTCATACATACCTCCTGATGCTCACTCTCATTTTACCCTTTTTCGTCTCGCTCATTTCTCCCATATATTCGAACCTGCCGTATCCCCTTACCGAGATACCGCATTCTTCTTTAAGGAGCGTCTCCGGATTCCTGCACAGCCTTCCGTTTACTGTCACTTTTTCGGCATCAAAGAGGTTCTTGGCCTCTCCTCTGGACAGCTGTAACAGCTTTGAAAGAACGGCATCAAGCCTCGGGGAAGATACCGTTACCGCCTCTTCCTTAAGCTTCGGCAGCATATCTTCCGGCAGTTTCCCGGCAGGCTTTACCTTCACATTAGTGTGCCTTACCCGCTCCAACCCGCTTGTTATATAATCTGCCATTTCTTCCGCCACGAAGACATAAGCGCTCTTATCCCTCACAAGGATATCGCCGATCACATCCCTCTCAATACCCAGATTAAGTATCGCTCCCAGATAGTCCCTGTGGCTTAAGCTCTCCGCAAACTTCTCCTGGGCGGGACTCACATGCAGAACCCTTATAGGAAACTCTTCCTTATAGCCAAGATCTTCCGAGTCCCCGAAACGTACCATCACCCGCTCGCAGCCCGGGGCTCCGCCCCACAGGCTTATCTCCCGCTCTGCCGCTGCCTTATATGCATCTGAAGCTCCTGCCGGCGAATGAAAGGAACTGTAGCAATACCTGCCGCTCCTTCTAGCCCTCTCCGCCAGCTCCGCGAAGCGGTTTATATTTAGTCTCTCATGGTCTTTTTCATTCATCTTTATGCTTCCCTGCTAATCATTTCCCTTTATTTCTCTTAATTATACTATTTCGTAATCTATTATTATATTATTCTTTTCTTCATCATCTCATCGTGAAGTATTTCATATTGTGATGTCGTATCATGCTTTTCATCATACGTTATACATCTTTTTCTGTCACTAATATCCCCGGAACTTCAGCATTTATCTTAACATATTATCCGCCGGGATGCCAACTGACAGACTTCTCATGTGATCCATTCCTGCTCTGCTGTTATTCTATCTGCCCTGTGAGCGTGGTCAACCCCAAGCCGCAATGCGGTGCTTCGCAGGGTTGACAACTCTCACCGGGCAGATCCTTATCGGTTAAGCAGGAATGGATCCCTCTGCGCCGCCGGCGCATTTCCGAGCACTCCGGCCGGTCCCCGCCTCTTTCGGGCATGGATAGCTGTAATTTCGGGCTCTCCGCCTGTTTTTACAGCCATTCCGCTTTCTTTTCAGCCTCTTTCCGCAAGAAAAAGCTGTAATTTTGGACTTCTCGCCTGTTTTTACAGCCGTTCCACCCTCTTTTCCGTCTTCTCCGGGCATGGTTAGCTGTAATTTCGGACTCTCGGCCTCTTTTTACAGCTGTTCCGCTTTCTTTTCAGCCTCTCTCCGCAAGAAAAAGCTGTAATTTTGGGCTTCTCGCCTGTTTTTACAGCTCTTCCACCCTCTTTTCCGCCTTCTCCGGGCATGGATAGCTGTAATTCCGGGCTCTCCGCCTGTTTTACAGTCTTCTGCCGCGTGCCGCGTCAAAAGCAAGCCTGCGTGCCTTAGCGGAGCACTTAATGAGGGCGAGCATCAGACCTGCCCCAAAGCCCGGGTCTGTACAGTGGTGATTGCGAGGCCAACAATGGGCGACGGGCAGGTCGCTTTGATGCGACGACCGAATTGTAGTGCGGAGCGGACAGCGAAGCAGGCTGCTTTTGACGCGGCACGCAGCTACCCTCAAGGGGAAGCCAATCAGAGAGCACGCAGCAACCCCGAGGGGGGAAGCCTGTTAGAATATAAATCCGGTGAGGAGGACTGTGAGACAGGCGCCGGCGGCGACGGCCGGCAGGGACAGTCCTTTCCAGGAAAGAATGAGTGCGACAGCGAAGCCGGCAAGGCCGGAGCGGATATCACCGGTTGCCGTGAGTATAGCCGGAAAGGTCATGACACTCAGGGTCACGTAGGGTACGTAGTAGAGAAATGACTTGATGAAGCGGCTCTTGATCTCCCTGCGGAAGACGACTAAGGGCAGCATCCTGATAAGGTAGGTGATCAGGGCCATTATGAGGATATAGATCAGGATATCAGTTCTCATCCTTCCCCTCCTCCGGCACCGGGAAAAGGGCTGCTGCTAAGAGAGCCATTATCACCGTGAGTATTATGATCCTCGTTCCCGAGGAGATATCGCGTACTGCAGGCAGTTTAGTGCACAGCCAGCTTAAGAACATGGAAATTATGACCACCAGGGCCACTTTACGGTCTTTCTTG
>JAIKYA010000134.1 GCA_024683645.1 Lachnospiraceae bacterium | reverse complement strand
ACTTTTTCTCTCGGCCCTCTCGGAAAACAGGCAGATAGTGGAGGGGCTCAAGACCGGCGGGGATGATTACCTTCCCAAACCTTATGACATAGGAGTGCTGCTGGCACGGGTGGAAGCAAGGCTCAGGGATTCCCAGCACAGAAAGCGTTTCGTGAATTACAAGGAGCTCAAGCTGGATACCATATCAATGACAGGCAGTTATGAAGATAAGGATCTGCTGCTGACACAGAAGGAATTCCTGCTTCTGAGGATGCTATCGGAAAATATCACAGGCTATACCGATCCGGATGAGATATACAGAAATATATGGGGCGGAGAGGCCGGAGAAGATCATAACGCGATATACACAACGGTATCGAGACTCAATAAGAAACTGGATGGCGTGGATGCAAAGCTTAAGGTGGCTTACAGCCGCGGCGACGGATATGCACTGGAGGAGGTATAAGTAATGAGGAGGAGTAGTGTGATGGATAAATGGATCGTAAGAAGACTCGTTGCATGGATGATGACACTGGCGCTGCTGGCCGGTCTGGTGCCCGAAGGCCTGACTCTGAAAGCATATGCGCAGGAAGAAGAAAATGAGGAGAGTCAATCAGAGAACCGTCCCTCCGGTCGGAATGAAGTAATGCTGTCTGCAACAGCAGAGGGTGTAAAGGTGGAGGTCGAAGGCGATTTCGGTAAAGAACAGGATGAACTGACACTGTATGTAAGCCGTGTGGGTGCCGAACAGGAAGAGGCGGCGATGGAAGCTGTAGAAACTGAAAGGAGTGCCTCACAGAATGTGGCTGTATCCTATACCTTCGATATCAAGGTATTGGACAGAGAAGAAAACGAGTGCCAGCCTGCAGATGAGAGCAAGGTGAAGATAGCCTTTACCCTGGATGAAGTATCTGACGGCAATCTTGAAACCAATATCTATCATATAAAGGACGGGGCCGAGAAGCTGGAGGTTGAAACAAGTGAGGATACCGCAACAGCCGAAACAGACAGCTTCTCATTATATACCGTGGAATTCTGCTATAACGAACTTAAATATGTGATGAACGGTGACAGCGTCATTCCACTTTCTGAAATACTTAAAAGCGTAGGCTTAAACGGTGAGGCAGAAGCCGTGGAGGTAAGCAACAGTGAGCTCTTCTCAGCAAAGAAGGAAGCGGATGGCAAATGGTACGTGACAGCCAATAAGCCCTTTACATCCACGGAATGGATGAAAGTCACCATAGAGGGAGTGGAATATGAAATAAAGGTCACTGATGATAATGTGATCGTAGGAAAGACACCGGATGAACTCAGAGAAGAACTGGAATCCGGATGGAGATTTGTATGGTTCACCAACAGCAGCAACGCTGATCAGTACTGTGTACCGATGAATCCCGGCTCTTCGCTCAGTCTCAGTTCACTGCTGGATTTCTATGGCATTGCACCGGAGTCGGGACAGAGTCAGATCGTGGGAGTGACATCAAATGATCAGGCAGTTATAACCGCAGGAACGGACAGCCGCGGTGAATGGGTGCTTACACCTGTTGCTGACAGCAGATCCGCATCGTTAAGTGTAGTCATCCTGGGAAGCGGGGGCGGATCGCTCATCGGCCAGCTCCATACATATACCATTAATGTTGTGACAGGCAGCCCTTATACCGGAGTGGTACAGCGCTTTGGTATGGAGGCTCCGTTTCGACATTATTATGTGGAGGTTAGAGGAGGCGGTACTTTTACGCTTGATGAGATGATAGAAAAAACAGCGGATATTCCGGTTTCCTATGAGTATCCGGTAACATCGGATGAGGTTCTAATAAAAACAAACGCATGCGGAAAAGCATATGTCACGTTATGCGGAGCCGAGGATACGGGATTTATACATTATCAGGACCTCTATGCCAGAGAGCATTCTGTTTGGACCTTTCTCATTCGTCCCGGGGGAATGGGACTTTATGGCAGCGGAACAGAAGCTGATCCGTATAAAGTACGCAATGATGAAGATTGGGAGTACTTTGCGGATAATATCAACGCCGGGCTGTATGCGGATAAGTATTACTATTTTACCGGAACGATAAATGTTACAAAATCCGCAGGCTGTTACGATGCTTCTGCCCCCCGGCCGTTTTCGGGACATATAGAGGGCGATGGATGTGTATTGAATGTAAATATACCCGACGGAGGGCAATATGCTGCTCCCTTCGGTATGATCAGCGGAGCGAGTATAAAGCAACTGATAGTACAAGGCAGCGTGAACGGAGGGATTCATTCAGCCGGACTAGTGGGTGTGGCTGCAGGAAACGGTAATCTGATCGATGACTGTATCATCAATACCGCAGTTACGGTCACTACGGGAAATAACCGCCATATGGGCGGTATAGTGGGACATGCCACGAATTCCTCCATAACCATAAGAAATACGATTTTTGGAGGGAGCCTTGGCAACAACGGAGATTATGCCGGCGGCTTTATCGGCTGGTGCGATACGGGGGCAGATATAGATATTCAGAGCTGTCTGTTTTCAGGAACACTGAGTGATACGGAGAATGTACGCTTTTCTCCGGTGGCCCTGAGAAGCCGCAGAACCGCTGTTACTGCAAGTATCAGTAATTTTTACTATACGACGGAAGCCACGCTTGCCGATGCAGATTACCTGGTGACGGATGAAGCAAACGCTTCGACGCTCAGGCCTGTGGTAACTGAAATACCTGAAAATGTGCTGTATAAGGAATATACGGTGAACCGGGTAGTATACGGGATCCCGCTTGTAACAGTCTACGAGAAAGTGAACCCGGCAGGGCTTTCATCGGTGATCGCATATACGGGAGCTGATCAGACGGCAGCTTTCATAAATGGTATTGTCTTAAGTGATGCGCTCGGGACGGCGCTTAGCAGGGATACGGATTATACTATTTCAATGGAATACAGACTGCAACAGGTGGACTATGAAGCCACCACGAAGGTCGAGGAGATAGGTGATTACAGACTGACCTTTGAACCTCTGGGTGAGGTGTATAAGGGGGGCCTCACATATGAGTTTTCCGTAGCCAACCTCGATCAGCCTGATATAGTGATCGACAGCTGGAAAAAACTCAGAAACGCTCTTGCCGGAGGCGGTGAATACAGGCTTGAAGCCGATGTGAGCCCTGCGGCGGGAGATATCAATTCATACCTCTATGTACCGGTTGGAATAACCGTCACGCTGGATCTGAACGGACACAGTATTGACAGAAAACTTAACCATGGCAATATGACGGATTTATATACAGATACGGATGCGGTGAAGGACGGATTTGTACTGAAGGTTGACGGCAATCTTACGATAGAGGATACAAGCGCTGAACAGGGCGGAAAGATCTGCGGTGGAAACAATAATGATAACGGAGGCGGTATATATGTAAAAGGAAGCTTTACCCTGAAAGGCGGCTCAGTATGTGCCAATCATTCGGATAAAGACGGCGGAGGTATATACAACAAGGGTACGCTGTTGATACAGGGCGGTTCCGTGAGCGGAAATACTGCTGAACTTGCAGGCGGCATATATGCCTCTGGTGAAGGCTTAACTCTGGAAGATGGTTCGATAGACAATAACCTTGCACGTTACGGAGCGGGGCTCCTTATATATGGTGACTATTTCACTATGACCGGCGGCATCATCACGCAGAACCACGGCATCTCCGGCATGAAGGGTATCAGGAATGGTGAAAGATATCTTAGGGGAAGCGAGGGCGGAGCTGCTGTAGCCCGCTGCGATCATTTTGAGATGAGCGGAGGAAAGATCTGCGATAATACTGCATCGGCTGGTGCCGGTATAGTACTTTTAAACCACCTGGATGAGGAATACAGCTTTTCCGGTGATATCCTGATAAGCGGCAATAAAAATGAGGACGGGAGTGATTCAAATCTGATTTTTGACAGCTGGAACGGACTTTACCCCGTGATGAATATTACCGCTCCGCTGTCTGAGACAGCTCTTATAGGTGTGACCGGCCAGCCTTACGGTGCACCGGTTACGGAAGGCCTGGCAGGCAGGGGCAGCTTGGATAATTTCTTCAGTGATGATCCCGGATATACGCTTAAGATTGCGGACGGTGAGGTCTGGAATGAGCTGCACAAAGCGATGATCACTAAAATACCGTCAACCACGGGGCTGGAAAAAGTAAGAAACTTTTATCTTGAAGCCCGGGATTATAATAACGATCCTTACTACCATTACAGGATAGGGCTTTACTATAATAATATGGAGCAGGAACTGCTGCTTGATCCGGGTATGGCATTTAACGGAACCATGCTGTACGGCCTCGGCACCGAGGATGCCCCTCCCGAGGACAGCGAATTCCATGACTACATACCGAAAGCAAAATGGGTGGGGGCTTATTATATCTGGTATAAGGCAAAAAGCCGGGACGGTATTGACACGGAGATCGGAGGGCCTATACGTGTGGATATTGCCCCGATCATACAGAAGGATCATTATTACAAATCATTGATTCTTGAACCTGGAAAAACCTATGATCTGGGAGAGCTTCTTGCTCCGAGAGGAATAAATGGCGAGATAAAGAATGTGAGCTTGCCCTTGAATCGTATAGGAGCTGCAATCACAAAAGCAGATAACGGAAGTTGGCTGCTTACAGCACCTGCGGAAATGGGTCTTATCCGTGTGGTAGCAGAGATGGAGGACGGTTATCTCTTTGCAACGGATTTGAACGTTGATGATAAAAGACCATACATAAATTTGAAGGTAGTCATATATCCCAACTATCCCGTTGGAGGTAATGAAAGGGAAGAGATTGAGATCGATGATACTTATGTACTCCCGGAACCCGTCTGTGAAGGCTGGCGCTTTGTAAAATATACCTCTTTATTAGGGGAAGATTTCTATCCGGGAGATGTGCTTACCAAGGTTATGGCTTATTATGATACGGTGGAGGGGTTTGTATTCGAAAGAGGACTCTATGGAGAATGGGAGAAAGTTGAAGAGAAACCCAAGCTTACAGAAGTGCTTACTCCTGTGTCTGATGGTGAGACTGCTTACCTTGGCGGGCGGGAATGGAAGAAGATAGGCGAGGGAAACGGGAAAAAGCTCTACCTTGACAAGACCGTCAGTGACGGGCTCTATAATGCGGATGAGACTGAAAAAGCAGCAATGTGCAAAACATACTATTCCCTTACGGATGGAGATTATTGGTTTGAATATGCGCATGATAATGTATTTGACCTGAGCTTTGTTGAGGCTGCATACTTTATGCCGGAAACGGAAGACCGTAAGGCTGAGCGTCAGTGGGCTCTCGTCTGGTATGAAAATATGTGGACGGATTTATATGACATCTACATAGCAGTATATCCTAACGGTGTTTTTAACGGTAGTTTTCGTACAGCGCCGGGGGCCGGGCACCGTTCTGCATTTGTACTGGATGAGTCAAAGATAGTACTTAAGTCCGGGGCCAAACCCTTGGCTGACGGAAGCTTTAAGGCTTTCAGTGCAGGCGGGAGTGCCTCTAAAAAACTGACGCTACTGGATGAAACGCGCAGCTTAAGCGCAAACCTTCCTGAAGGCCTGCTGCTTAATCCCGGAGGGAATGTTAAAATAGCATATGAAAGCGCTGTTACAGCAGAGGATGAGTATGTTTCCTGTATGCTGCTGGATGCGGGAGGGAATATAATTTACTATGCAAGCCATGCAGTGGACGGCGAGACGGACGGAGTATGGGAAACAGTACTTCCCGACAGTCTTGCGGCAGGAGATTACACCCTTCGTGTGTTCAATGAAAAACGAAGAGGAGAAAGAGAAAGTGATCATGCGGGAGGGATTAACGATTTCCCCGTAAAAATCTCATCCGTGCAGGCAGTAAAGCTTGGTGTAAGCAACTATGCAGAACTAGTCTACGGTGATTCCGTTAAACTTGATGTCAGCGCACCCGGGCAGGTCAGTTTCAGCAGTTCCGATGAAGCGGTGGCAGTGATAGATGATGAGGGGACTGTTACGGCCAAAGGGATCGGCAGAGCCTGTATCATTGTCAACTACGAGGATGAAAGCAGTGCGGGCAGGGAAAAGGTGGAAATCATCGTAGTTCCGAAGCCTGTTGTGGTGGAGTTTGAGAACAACGGATTTCCGAATAGTAATTGGGGAAAAGAATATAATCCTCAAATGACGGTTAAAGACGGAATACTTCCCGGGGATGAATGTGATGCGAGATACAAACATGATTTCTGGTATGGGAGTTTTGAGAAGATAGTTTATAAGTTCCCTCTGAGCGAGGCGTGGCTTACCAATCCTAACTATTGTATAGCAAACAGCGATGAAACCCTGCTGTTCTGTTGGGGAGACCGTCTGCTGTCATTAAGATGGGAAGATACGGAATTTACCTATGACGGAGAGGAACATGTTCCCTCGGTCTATGCGGCGGGATTTGAATTTGATTCTGATAGCTATGACACAGGCGCACCCGATGAGAGGGAACTTACTGCGAGCGGCAGGCAGATCCATGCCGGAAGCTATACAGCAACAGCCGAGGCGAGATACTCGGAAGACTTCATGAGACAGTATCCGCTTATAAGATATGCCGAGTTGGCTCCGAGCGCTTATGAGGAATATATATTGCCTGAGGAAAAGACTGCAGATTTCAGGATACTTCCGAAGAGGGTGAGCATCAAGGCTTTACAGACAGCCTTTGTATATGACGGCACGCCGAAGCTTCCTGTTACAGAGGTGCTGGGGCTGGTTGAAAACGATGAATGCACTGTCCTGATGGAAAAGATAGAGAAGCAGACGGCAGAGGGGAACTGGGAGCTTACCGGGGAAGCCGTGGAAGCGGGAATATACAGAGCAACGGTCACCGGGCTATCCAATACCGATTACGTATCGGATGAAGAAGGGAAGATCATAGAATTTTCTGTAACGGATGAAAATTTGCCATTTGACGGAAGCAGGATAATATACACTTCAGGGGATCATATAGGCATATATGACGGGAATCCCCACAGCATATCACTTAACGTGATATCACCTGCAGGAGCTGTTGTCAGATACGGAACCGAAGAAGGAAATTATGTACTCGATGAGGCGCCGTCAAGAACCCACGCCGGATACAGCGTTGTATACTACAGCATTACTGCCGAAGGCCTGAATGAAGTAAGAGGAAGCCGGATCATAGATATCCGCAGACGTCCTGTTACTGTATCGGGGATCACTGCAGAGGATAAAGTATATGACGGAAACGTGGATGTAAACTTCGCTTATGATGCCGTGCTGCTTGAGGGAAAGCTTGATGAAGATGAACTATCTGTCAGAGCGGAGGGAGAGCTTAGCAAACCAAACGCGGGAGCGGACAGACAGGTTGATATACAGCAGCTTACTCTGTACGGCAGGGATAAGGATAATTATGAACTTGCACCTATCTTTAAACAGCAGAAGACAACAGCCATCACTGTCGAAAAAGCGGAATCGTTTATATATTTGCGGGAAGGCTGCGATAATGTAACTCTGGAATGCGAATCTGAGTATACCATTCTGAACTGGATCAGCACCAGTCCTGCCAGAATGTCGGTGGAGAAAGTACAAACCGGCGGACTTACCTTTTACGGACAACTGTGCTGCAAATCTTGGGCAGAGGGGGAGAGCGAGCTGGTATTAAGGACACAGGAAAGTGCGAATTACAGGGCCTCGGAGCCGGTTACGATCCATGTGAAGGCGGTCAAAGCAAGCTGTGATGCGGTCATTAACAATCTTGTCATTTTGAAGAAGGGCGCGGAACTTGATCTTTATACACTTGTGAGTGATGAATACAGAGATGATGTTGCGTTTGAAATGGTCAGTATGGAGAACGGCGGCAATAGCTTTGACGGCAGGATATTCACGGCTTCGGGTGAGACGGGAGAGTACGTCTTTAAATGTACGATAAATGCAACGGCCAGCCGTAAAGGAAAGGAAGCAACGGTAAACATTTTCGTATCGGAGCAGGGTTACGGGAAGCTTATGGTAAGACAGGAGGGCTGTACCTACGGGGAGGTACTTCCGAAACCGTATTACCGTATTGACAAGCTTAACGCGGTACCCGATAAGGGGGTAACACATTATTACGGTACTACAAGGAGTGGGGCTGTCTATGATTCCGAGCTTCCGCCTACGGAGGCAGGAACCTATTACCTGGATCTTGCATATTATCATGAGGCAAACGGGACATGGTATTACGGCAGAACCAAAGATAACAAGGGATATTTCGGAAGCGACCATTTTGAGATAAAACCTGTAGATATAAGCGGCAGGGCGGTTGTCACCCTGGGAGAACAGCTAAGTTATACTGGTACTGTCCAGAACCAGAGCATAAGCAGCGTGATGCTCGGAAATACGGATATTACGGAGAGCTGTTATCTGGAAAACGGAATTGTGACTGATGCCGGTGAATATACCTACAGAGTGTATGCAATGTATGACAGCAATTACTGCGGTTATGTAACAGGCAGTTTCACCGTAGCGAAAAAGAATATCACTCCCGCGGTGAGCGTAAAAGGCAGTTACAGCTTCAGCGGAAGCGAAGTGATACCGGAACTTGCCGTCAGGGAAAGCGCCGCTGAAGGTGCGGTATTACTGAAAGCTTCGGATTATGAGCTGAGTCAGGAAGACAATATAAATGCCGGAACAGCGAAACTGACGGTAAGACCTGCCGCAGGCGGAAACTACAGCTTTGAACCCGTAACTGTGGAATATGAGATTGCAAAGGCTGACGTGCCGGTTCTCGGAGATATACAGTGGATCAGATCTGCCGGTGCTCGGAGGCTTAACGGAAGTGCAAGCGGAGCACTTCCGGCTGATGCAGGAAACTGCAGTTATGCAAAGGCCGGAGATCCGCAGATCATTAAGGCAGCCGGAAGCAGTCTAAGTATCAGCGCTTACACACTTGATGCGGCAAGCGGTCTGATATCACTGGACGTACGCGGCGCAGCCGACGGAGACAGGATAAGCCTGCCGCTTATGATCAGTTCGACCAACTACAGAGATACAGCGATCAATATCGTGATCAGCATAAGAAATCTGGCAGATGCGGGTGTGAGCATACAGGAAGGCATCGGGATCACTAAGCTGTATGCCGATGCGGATTTCACACTACACGCAGTGGCAGCGCAGAATGGCGGAAACGGAAGCTTCTGCTGGAACAGCAGCGATACGTCTGTAGCGGAAGTGAATGATGCAGGGATTGTCAGTATAAAAGGAACCGGCAGTACCAGACTGACTGCGGAATATACTTCTGCTACACATGCCGGAAGTGCGGATATCGTACTGACCGTGAACAGACAGCCACTGGAGATAGTATGGAGCGATACGCTGTTCATCCATGACGGACTGTCTCATAAGCCTGCGGCTGTCATCAGCGGTCTGAGAGACGGTGATGACTGCAGCGTCATAGTAACGGGTGAAGGCAGCAACGTAGGTAACTATATGGCAACGGCGGAACTGAGCGGAGCAAAGGCGGATAATTATATCCTTCCTCAGGATAAGAAGAACTGCAGGTTCAGCATAAGGCTGGCCGGAGCACCGGACTGTGAACATATTCATACAGTGTGTAAGAATGCGGTTGAAGCAAGCTGTGTCGCAAAGGGATATACGGGTGACACCTACTGTGAGGATTGCGGAGGTCTGCTTGAAAAAGGCGTGGAAACAGATATAGATCCCGATAAGCATCATTACGGCGAAGCTGTTGTTACCCTGCCTGCTACGGTCATAACCGAGGGAGAGCTTGAATACAGATGCACCCTGTGCGGACATGTGCATAAAGAGAAGCTGGCGCGTATAGACGATGGCGAGGATCACAGCCTGATGCTGTCAGACTTAAGCGAAACGGACGGAAGGCTGCTGGCCGAAGCGTACTATGTGAAGAATGCCGACGGCAGCACCGAGATCACCATCACCGTTAACGGTAAGCCCATAGAGAAGACAGTCACGGATAAAGACGGTGTGAAGACGGTTGAGACTTATATATGGGTCGGCGGCCTGAAAGAAAGCTACAGCTATACCGGAGAGAACATAAAGCCCGAGGTCCATGTGTATGACGGCTTTAAGACGCTTAATGAAAATACTGATTACAGTGTTTCTTACAGGAAGAATAAGAAGCCGGGGACTGCAGAGGCAGAGCTTAAGTTTAAGGGCAGGTATAAGGGAAGCACTTCACGGAAGTTTAAGTTTGAGATAAGAGCCGCTGTGCTTGGCAGCGAGGTGCTTGCAGAGGATATGGCTGCAGCCGTTTCAAAGAAGACGGTGAAAGCACAGCCGGAAATGAGCTTTGCAGAAAGTGGCAAGAGCATCCCCGCCGGGAACTTTAAGTATGAGTATTACAGGGACGGAGTAAAGCTTGACGGCATCAGCGAAGCGGGAGAATATGTTGTTAAGATCAGCCCGGCCAATGCTTATTTCAGCGGAACTGCCGAAGCAAAGCTAAGTGTGCTGGCGGATAAGGGCAGACTGCTTTCAAAGGCGGCGGTAAGCTTTGATAAGAAAAAGTATGTCTATACAGGGCAGCCTGTGATACCGGCAGTCAGTGTGAAGCTGGGCGGAAGTGAGCTTAAGGAAGGCGCGGATTTTAACATCAGCTTCGTTAACAACACGGAACCCGGAAAAGCTACAGCCTTTATAAGGGCTGTCAGCGGAAACGCCGCAGGCTATGCGGGATCTAAAAAGATGAGCTTCACGATCACGAAGGGCAGGGAACTTAAGCAGGGCAAAGGCTTCAGCTTCAGCTATGATACAACGGTCCCTTATGTGAAGAGCGGGGCGAAGCCGGCGCTTGTCGTAAAGGACGGTGAGGTGCTGCTTAAGGAAGGCAGTGATTATGCTTTAAGCTACGCAAAGAATAAGAGCCTTGGAGATAAGGCCTTCATCACCGTAAAGGGCAAAGGAAAGTATAAGGGCAGCGTGAAGCTTGGCTACACCATCGTTAAGCAGAACCTGGAATCGCTTTCAGCCAATATCATAGCGGATGATAAGCCTGAATCGGATAAAGGCTATAAGGATCCCGAACTTTTCATCTTTGATAAGGACGGAAAACGCCTTAAGAGCGGCAGGGACTATAGGCTTGAGAGCGACTATAACGGTCCCGATGAGAACGGCATGATCACAGTCAGCGTGAGCGGCGCCGGAAACTATGAGGGCAGGGTAAAAGTCAGCTACCGTTATATCAAAGCAGGAACCCATATCGGCAGGCTTAAATGCAAAAAGGCCACTGCTAAGGATTACACCGGCAGACCGGTAACACTGAGTGATAAAGAGCTGAGTGAGCTGATCTATGACGGCGGCAGGGCCCTGAGCGCAGGCAGGGATCTGGTGGCTGTCGGCTACATCAATAATACGGACAAGGGCACGGCCAAAGCGGCTGTCAGGGGCATAGGCGTTTACGGAGGTGTCAGGATGATAAGCTTTAAGATAAAAGCCAGGAAAGCGGACTGTGAAGGCGTGCTGGTGAACGGAGTGTGGAAGTAAGGGAGCGCATCAGCTTGAAATAGCCGCTGCTTTTTGCTATGCTTTTTTAAAAACGGAGGTAGAGAAAATGCAGTTCGAAACTTTACAGAAATCAATGATCGCGGCAATGAAAGAGCACAATAAGGAAAGAAAGGATGCCATTTCTTCCGTTATACAGGCGATAAAGAAGGTTGCGATCGATGAAGGACACAGGGATGATATTTCGGAAGAACTGGTTGACCGGGTTATCCTTAAGGAACTGAAATCCGTTAAGGAGCAGATAGATTCCTGTCCGGATGAGAGGGCTGAGCTTAAAGCCGAATACCAATACCGCTATGATGTGATAAATGAGTATGCACCGAAGCTTTTGAGCGCGGATGAGGTTGAGGCTCTTCTTAAGGAAAAATTTGCCGAGGTCATAGCAACAAAAAATAAAGGCCAGATCATGAAAGCAGTCATGGCTGAGCTTAAGGGCAAGGCTGACGGAAAAGTCATAAACGAAGTTGTAGGAAAACTGTGCGGTTGACGCAGGGGCGAATCAGCGTAAAATATCCAATATGATAAACATCTTTAAGGAAATGGAAAAAAAGGGTATTTCGGAGGCAGCCGTCCGGCTTAAGGAAGGCGCGGGCAATGCTGTCACCGAATATATACTCCAGCACCTTGTGCTCGTATGCGAAGAGATACGGGTCACGGACGTTGATGCGCTGGGTTATCTTGAGATACTCTTCTACAGGGTGCTCGAAGATGCGAGGATAAAGCAGAAGGACCGCTCCCTTATCCATATACTTAATAAGATGGAAGAGGACCTTGAGTTCTCGGTTAGTATCTTCGGTGAGAGAAGTGAATTCATACTTGATTTTCTTGAAGCCGATACCCTGATAAACGCTACACAGAAAACCGCAAATGATCCCGAGAAGGAAATACTGGGGAAGATACTGTATATAAGAAGGACTTATTTTGCGGGAGAGGTAAAGGAAAAGGCGCGCTCCGTTCAGAAGCCCATGGAAACGGCAGCCTATCTGGATGAACATGTTATAGGACAGCGTGATGCCAAGATGGCGATCGCAACCGCCGTGTACGGACATGAAAAAAGGATTAAAAATCCGGAGAAGCGCTTTGTGCCGGATGTGGTACTGCTGATCGGACCTACAGGCTGCGGCAAGACAGAGATAATGAGACGCATCAGGGATATCACCGGACTGCCGATGGTATTTACCGATGTATCTTCGCTTGGTGCCAGCCAGTTCAGGGGACGTCATAAGGAAGACATACTGCTCGAGCTCTATGAGAAAGCCGGCAGAAAGAAATCCCTTGCGGAAAAGGGCATAGTGTTCATGGATGAATTTGACAAGATACTGCTTCCGGCCATTTCGGACAGGGGAGTGAACGTGCATGATGATGTCCAGTCCCAGCTGCTGACCATGCTTGAAGGAAGTGAAGTTGAACTGAAGCTGGAATCCCAGTCTTTTCTGCTTGATACCTCACGTATCCTCTTTGTCCTGGCCGGGGCTTTCCAGGGGATAGACGAATATATCAGACAGGGAATAAAGGAAAGGAGCGAGGCTTCGGGGAGCATAGGTTTTAATGCGATGCTCGATAAAGAGATGGATGCTTCTTTTATCAGAGAAAATATAGACCATGAGGTGCTGATGAGATACGGCATGAAGAGAGAACTTGCAGGGCGTATCTCAAGCATAGCCGTGCTCGAAAAGCTCGGTAAGAACGAGCTGATAAGGATACTTACCGAACCGAAGGACAGCATTACCGCCAGGCTTTCGAGAGAGCTGAAACTCTCATGCAAAGCTGAACTCATATTTACGGATGAAGCACTGGAGAGCGCTGCGGAGATGGCTCTTAAGGACGGCTCGGGAGCGAGGGCGCTTCATGGTATCATGACCGCCGCGGTAAGGGACGTGCTGTACAGGGCGCCGGATATGAGCGGACTTAAAAAGGTCGTGATAGATGAAAAAACCGTAAAAGGCGAAGGCAGTGCCCGCTATATTTTTGAAGACAGCATAGAAGATACCATAGACAGCTATATAGCTGAGGGAAACGAACTTAATGAAGAAAGTCTTTGAGACCGGAAATGAAGAACAGGCTTATGCCTATATAGATGAAAGGCTAAAAGCGTATGAGCAGGACGGAGGTGTTTTCTCCGATCCCGTGCTGATACGGGACTATCTTCATGTCCTTTTTCATTACCTCACAAAACTGAGACCGGGACTCGAACACAATATCGACAGCGTTCTGAAACTGATGGGTGCCAGCTTTAAACAGAAAGGCTACCGTACTGCTTTCTGGGCCATAATAAAAGAAGCCGGAACAAACTATCCGGCGGATCCTGTCTTTTATCTGGGCAAGACGCTCGAAGGGCGCATAAGCAATGAAGATATAGAAGAGGTCTTCAGCTTCATGGAATATGAGCTGATGAAGCAGGAGGATGAAAAGGAGAGGAACAGGGATCTGGGCCTGCTGACGGTATGCCGCATACGTTTCAGGAAAAACCGTATAGGCAGTATCCGTATGAAAAGAAAGGCCGACAGGGCGGAGCCGGCCGGGAAAAAAAGCTTTATCGCCAGGTGCAGGCAGTTTGTCGAAGAATACACACCCGGAAAGATAAAGGAATACCTTGACCGCTACGTGATAGGGCAGGATGAGGCCAAGGAGATGCTTTCGCTTGCAGTCTACAATCATTATCTCAGGATACTTCATCCGGAGGAGAAGCTGATAAAGCAGAATATGCTGATGATCGGGCCTACGGGCTGCGGCAAGACCGAGCTGATAAGGAGACTGTCGGAACTCATAAACCTTCCGGTAGTAATCACCGATTTTTCCGGGGTGGTAGCGACTCCCTGGAAAGGCAGAAATAAAGAAGAGGCACTCTACAATCTGTATGTAAAAGCGGGAAAGGATGCGGAACTGACGGAATGCGGTATCGTATTCTGCGATGAGTTTGACAAGGTCATTCCCAGGCGTTCATATTCCCTCGGAAGCGATATCAATGATGAGCTGCAGGGACAGCTTCTGGGAATGTTTGAAGGGACCGAGCTGGAGGTACCGCTGCAGGAAGGATCATCCTCTCAGGAGATACTCATGCTTGATACCTCCAATATCCTCTTTATATGTGCCGGAGCCTTTGAGGGACTGGACAGGACGGTAAAAAAAGATGTCTTCGGCAGCAGCATGGGCTTCGGATCGGAAGTAAAGAGCGGGAAGGATTTTGAACTGAGCGGCAGCATGTTAAAGACAGAACATCTGATAAGCTACGGCTGCAAGCCGGAGCTTGCGGGCAGGCTCTCAAATGTGTGCGTACTAAAAAAACTGGATAAAAAGATGCTGAAGCGTGTGCTCACCGAGCCCGAGGATTCCATACTTGAACGTTACAGAACGGAGTTTTTGGTTGAAGATGATGTGAAGCTCATATTTACGGATGAGGCGCTGGATGAGATAATAGACAAAGTGGACGGTATGAAGATAGGCGCCAGGGGGATCAATTCGGTGCTGCATGACATACTGGCGGAAGCGCTCTTTGAAGTACCGTCGCTTCCTGATATAAATGAAGTGATAGTAACAGCTGCCGCCGCCAGGCGGGAGGGCAGACCGGAATACATATAATGATCCTTAAGAAAAGGAAGCTGTGCCGATCGGAGGAAAGGGATGAAGAACGAAAAAATGGGAAAAATGCAGAAGGCGATGCTGCTCTGTACCGTGCTGCCCACGCTGATACTGGGCATAGCCATCGCGATGCTGGCGGTATATCTGTCGAGGACGGCACTGGAAAAGGAAGTCGACAGTTCGCTTGTTGCCAATGCAAATATGTTAAAGACCATCCTTGACGAGAACTATCCCGGTGCCTATGCCATGATGGAGGACAGATCGCAGGGGATAGTAGCACTGTTCAAGGGAGAGACGGAACTGACCGGAAAGTTTGCACTGATCGATGCGGTAAAAGAAAACAGTGATACGGAAATGACGGTCTTTTATAAGGATACGAGAATACTGACGACGGTAAAGACTCCCGACGGACTGCGGGCTGTGGGTACCGGTGTGAATTCGGCCATAGTTGCCAGGGTCGAGAGAACTACGGCTCCGCTGTGTGTCAGGACCGATATAGACGGGGAACTCTACAGGGCCTGCTATATACCGCTGACAAACGAAAACGGCGAATTCTTCGGAATGATAGGCGCGGCAAGGTCTGCAGAGGATATGAACAGACAGGCCGACGCCATGAATGCGCCGATCTGGGTGGTGACGGTCCTCGGTACGCTGATGGCCAGCCTCATCAGCATAAGGTACACCGGCGGGGTGATCGCGGCCATCAAGAAGATACACGCATTTTTAGGCAGGATGGTTTCGGGTGAGCTGCACGGTGAAATGGACATGAATGTCACGGGCAGGGAGGATGAGATAGGCGAGACGGGAAAATCGATAGTACGTATGCAGGGAGCAATGCAGGTACTTGTCGAGAGGGATCCGCTGACCACGCTTTATAACAGGCGTTTCGGTAACGCAAAGCTCAAACATATTGCCGAAAGATCGGAGAAGACCGGCGAAGGTTTCGCCATAGCAATGGGCGATATAGACTTCTTTAAAAAGGTCAACGATACTTACGGCCATGATGCGGGCGACTATGTACTGAAGACCGTGGCGGATGAGTTGAAGCGCATGATGGCTTCCAGAGGTGCGGCTGTCAGATGGGGCGGCGAGGAATTCCTGCTCATATTTGAAAATACAAAATACGGTCCGGTAATGCATGTTCTGGAATTTTTCCTTGACAGGATACGTAATGCGGAGATATTCTATGACGGTGTGCGTATTCCGATCACCATGACCATGGGGGTTAAGGAAGGCCGCAGCGATATCGATCTCAACGAGCAGATAAAGGCTGTGGATGAGCTGCTTTATTACGGCAAGGAGCACGGCAGGAACCAGCTGGTACTTTCCGTTGATGAAGAGGAGACGGCTGCCTTAAAGGAAAGATGGGCGGAAAAGGATCCGGATGAGGTCTGCGAGACCGTGATCACCTTCCCCGAAGAAATGATAGATTCGGAGAGCCTGATGATACTGCTCGCAAACAATATGGAGAAAAATATCGAAGGGGATGGGAGCAAACATACGCAGACGGATAAAATGAGCGTGCAGACTGCAGAAGCGGGGAAAGACGCGGAAGAAGCAGATAAAGAGGCGGCTTACGAAGCTGCGGATGAAAAAGAAAGTAACGATGAGTGAGATAAAGGAAACAGAGAAAGAAAACAAGATGGGCGTGGTGCCCATAAACAGGCTGCTGATCAGCATGTCACTTCCGATGATACTGTCCATGCTGGTCCAGGCTTTCTATAATATAGTAGATTCCATATTTGTGGCAAGGATAGAGGATGTATCGGGAACGGCAGGTACCGCCGCACTTTCGGCACTGGGCATGGCGTTTCCTTTTCAGATGCTGCTTGTAGCCTTCGGCACCGGTACCGGCGTGGGTGTAAATGCCATGCTCTCAAAGGCACTGGGCGAGAAGGATATGAAGTCCGTAAAAAAGGCGGCAAATAACGGAGTATTCCTTTCGTTATGTTCATTCGCAGTGTTCTTTCTCGTGGGCCTTTTCCTGGCGCCGACGCTTATCGCATCCCAGAAAGGCACAGGGCTTACTCTTGAATACGGTACCCAGTATCTTCGGATCGTATGCATGGGTTCCATCGGTATCTACATGCAGTTCATATTTGAAAGACTTCTGCAGTCAACCGGCAGGACCATGCTGTCCATGATCACCCAGATGACGGGTGCGATCATCAATATCATCCTTGATCCGATACTCATCTTCGGACTTTTCGGCTTTCCGGAGATGAAGGTTGCGGGAGCTGCCGTGGCTACCGTCACAGGCCAGGTATGTGCGGGTATATTTGCATATATACTGAACAAGAAACGCAATAAGGAAGTGGAACTTTCATTCAGGGGCTTTAAGCCCGATCTGCCGACGATAGGCCGTATCTATTCCGTTGGCTTTCCCGCGATAATCATGCAGTCCATAGGTTCGGTCATGACCTACAGCATTAACAGGATACTGAACAATATAGAGCCTGCTTCCGTGGCGGTATTTACCGTATATTTCAAACTCCAGAGCCTGTTCTTTATGCCGCTATTCGGCATGAACAACGGCGTCATCCCCATACTGGCCTTCAACTACGGTGCGAGAAAGAGAAAGAGGATGACAGGAGTCATAAAATGCAGTATGATATATGCGTTCGCGTTCATGGCCATAGGTTTTATCCTGTTCCAGGCCATACCGGGAGTGCTGCTTAAGATATTCGATACCGGTGACGCGAGCCTTATCACCCTGGGAGTACCGGCGCTGAGGATCATAGGCTGGCATTATCTGCTGGCATGGTTCTGTATTATAGCGGGGACCGTTTTCCAGGCACTGGGCAACGGAGTATACAGTATGATAGTCTCGGTTGCCAGACAGCTGGTGGTACTGATACCGGCGGCATATATACTCGGGAAGATAGGCGGACTGGATCTGATATGGTGGTGTTTCCCCATAGCGGAGCTCATGAGCCTTGTGGTTTCGGCCTATTTCCTGCTCAAGATATATAGAAAAGTGATAGCTCCGATACCTGAATAAGGGCATTTGCGGGTATGGCGGAATTGGCAGACGCGCCAGGTTTAGGTCCTGGTGGGAGACCGTGCAGGTTCGAGTCCTGTTACCCGCACTAAAAATGCTGTGGTAATACACGGCTTTTTGTGGTATCATATTGCCATATGCGATAAAAACCAAAAACATCTATACAGCAAAGGAGAAAAAAAATGGATCTTTCACCTCTTCAGAAAGCAAGATATGCGTACAATCCCAAGCTTCCCGGGATGCTCAGAGGCGGCATCGCCGAGATCAGCGTTAAGGACGGCGCAGCAACCGAAAGCGTAGCGGATCAGGACAAGATAAAGGCACTGTTCCCCAACACTTACGGCAAGAACGAGATCACCTTCCAGAAGGGAAGCAATACTTCCGCAGCAAAGAAGCAGGTAGTCGGCGTTATCCTTTCAGGCGGTCAGGCACCCGGCGGACACAATGTTATCTCGGGTCTTTATGATGCGCTGAAGGCTACCAACTCAGAGAACGTTCTCTTAGGTTTCAAGGGCGGCCCCGACGGACTGCTCAAGGATGATTACGTTGAGTTTGATGACAAGTTCATCGATGCCTACAGAAATACAGGCGGTTTCGATATCATCGGTTGGGGCCGTACCAAGCTCGAGACCAAGGAGCAGTTCGCTATCGTTGCAGAGAACGCAAAGAAGAACGGACTTACAGCCATCGTCATCATCGGCGGTGATGATTCCAATACAAACGCTGCTACTCTTGCAGAGTACATGGCAGCAAACAACACCGGCGTGCAGGTCATCGGCTGCCCCAAGACCATCGACGGCGATCTCAAGAATGAAGATATAGAGGCTTCTTTCGGTTTTGATACGGCTACCAAGACTTATTCCGAGCTTATCGGCAACATCGAAAGAGATGCCAATTCAGCAAAGAAATACTGGCACTTTATCAAGGTTATGGGCAGATCTGCTTCACACGTTGCACTTGAGTGTGCTCTTGAGACACAGCCCAATATCTGCCTGATCGGTGAGGAAGTGGCGGCAAAGAAGATGTCACTCGCACAGATCACAAATTATATTGCTGACGCAGTTGAGAAGCGAGGCAACAACGGTGAGAACTTTGGTGTAGCGATCATTCCCGAAGGTATCGTTGAGTTTGTTCCCGAGTTCTCCAAGCTGATTGCTGAGATCAACGAGCTTCTTGCAGGCAGCAGGACAGATGAGTTCAATGCACTTCCCGACTGGGATGCAAAGTATGCGTTCATCAAGGCAGGCCTTACCGCAGAATCATTCGCAGTATTCGATATACTGCCCCAGTTCGTTCAGCAGCAGCTCTTCCTCGAGAGAGATCCTCACGGAAACGTACAGGTTTCACTTATCGAATCCGAGAAACTTTTCTCAGAGATGGTAAAGAACGAGCTTGCAAAGAGAAAGGCAGCAGGAACATATAAGGGCAAGTTCGGTGCTCAGCATCACTTCTTCGGGTATGAAGGAAGATGTGCTTTCCCTTCAAACTTCGATGCAGACTACTGCTATTCACTCGGTTACAACGCATTCATGCTCATCCAGTATGGCTACACAGGATACCTTTCAAAGGTTTCCAACCTGTCCAAGCCCGCTGAGGAGTGGGTTGCAGGCGGTATGCCCATCACCAAGATGATGAACATGGAGAGAAGGAACGGCGAGGACAAGCCCGTTATCCGCAAGGCTCTGGTAGAGCTCGACGGCGCACCTTTCAAATATTTTGAAGCACACAGGGAAGAGTGGGCAGTTAAGACTTCATTTACCTATCCCGGTGCTATCCAGTATTTCGGACCGGCTGAGGTATGTGACCTTACCACAAGAACACTTGCCCTTGAAAAGGGAGTATAAGAACTTTTGACGGGAGCCCTCTTTCGGAAGGGGGCTCCTGATTTATGCTAAATCAAGGATAGGAGAAAAGAAATGAGCGAGAGTAAATCTAAAAATGGCGGATGGCGTGCAAACAAGTGGGTACGTGCCGCGATCCCCGCATTACTGCTGCACTGCAGCATAGGTACAGTGTACTGCTGGTCACTGTTTTCACAGGAGATAGCCGACTACATCGGATTCTCAAAGGGAGCAACCGAGTGGGCATTCTCATTCGCGATCTTTTTCCTCGGCATGAGTGCCGCATTCATGGGAAACATTGTTGAGAAGGATATTCACAGGTCTTCACTGATCGCCACCATCTGCTTTGCATCGGGCATGGCGCTTACCGGCTTTTTCATCTACTACGGCGGTGGGCATCCGGGAAGTCTTGTTTCACTTATAGGTATATATGTAAGCTACGGTTTCATAATGGGTATCGGTCTGGGTACAGGTTACCTTTCACCCGTAAAGACCCTGATGCTCTGGTTCCAGGACCGCAAGGGACTGGCTACCGGACTTGCTGTTGCAGGCTTCGGTGCTGCAAAGGCTATAGCAAGCCCCATCATGACCAGCATGCTCTCCGGTCTCGGAGAGGGCGGCATCTACAAGATGTTCCTTATACTTGCAGCGGTTTATTTCGTAATGATGTTCATCGGCCATCTCCTTCTGGCTAAGCCTGCCGACTGGCATGAGCCCCAGGGTAAAGGTGAAAAGCCCAGCATCATCGCTACTATCAAGACCAAGCCCGTTACCAACTACATCGGTATCTGGCTGATGTTCTATATCAACATCACCTGCGGTCTGGCACTGATCTCCCAGGAGAAGATGATCTTCAAATGCTTAGGTCTTGCGGGAATGGCAGGTATACTTTCAACGATCTCCGCAGTGTTCAATGCCGGCGGACGTCTGGGCTTCTCTTCATGGGCAGATACCATGAAGGACAGAAATACGATCTACAAGCTGATTTTTGTGCTTTCGATCGCTCTTACGGCTATCGTTATGCTGACACAGGGTATCGTCAACGGTAACGGCAACGGACTGCTGATCTTCCTTGTACTCGCACTTGTATATGTTGTTAACGCAGGATACGGCGGAGGTTTCTCCAATGTGCCCACACTGCTTTCAGACCATTACGGAATGAGCAGTATCTCGGCCATCCACGGTATCACACTTTCCGCATGGGCATTTGCGGGACTTACAGGTAACCAGGTGGCAAACCTTATCGTTACAAAGTTCGGTAAGGAAGAGGAACTCACCTATCTTGAGAAGGGCGTTGAGCACACCATAAAGGTGAACCCTACAGGTTACCAGAAGGTGCTCATCTTCACGATCATCCTTTACGTGATAGCACTTATGGCATGTCTCTTCCTTGTGAAGCCGACAGACAAATCAAAGGAGAAGTAAGTTGGAGAATATGACAGAAATACGCTGGCACGGCAGGGGCGGTCAGGGAGCCAAGACCGCCAGCCAGCTGCTGGCTGATGCGGCCTTCATGGCCGGCAAATTTGTACAGAGTTTTCCGGAGTACGGTCCGGAGCGTTCGGGCGCACCCATTACCGCATACAACAGGATCTCGGATGAGAGATGCAACGTGCACTCCAATATCTACGATCCCGATTATGTGGCAGTGGTTGACGAGACTCTTTTGGAGAGTGTGGATGTCTGCAGCGGTCTCAAGGAAAGCGGCGCGGTCATCGTCAATACACATAAGAGTCCGGAGGAGATAAAGCCGCTGCTCAAAGGATATAAGGGCAGGGTATGTACCATAGACGCAAGGAGTATTTCCATAAGGAATCTCGGTGCATATTTCCCCAACACTCCCATGCTTGCAGCTGTCGTTGCAGTGAGCGGCTGTGTTGAGCGGGAGCAGTTTTTGAAAGACATGGAAGGATCTTACAGACATAAATTTGCAAAGAAGCCCCAGGTGGTGGAAGGCAATCTCAAATGTCTCGTGGAAGCCATGGACGAGGTGAAGGGATGAAAAAAGCCGCAGAGATAAATGAACACATAGCCTGGCAGGACATGACCGTGGGCTGTGAGATATACGAGCCCGGTACATCGAGACTTACCAAAACCGGTGAGTGGAGATCGAAGACTCCGGTATGGGATGAGCAGAAATGCAAGCAGTGCGTGCTCTGCGCACCTTATTGTCCCGATGCCTGCATACCTGTAACAGAAGGCAGGAGAGGCGATTTTGATTATGATCATTGTAAGGGATGCGGTATCTGCATAAAGGCCTGCCCTTTCGATGCCATCAGCTGGAAGGAGGAGGAGTAAAGTGAGCATCAGGGAGAGAATGTCGGGAAACGAAGCCATAGCTACGGCTATGCGCCAGATCAACCCGGATGTGTTTGCGATGTTTCCCATCACACCTTCTACCGAGATACCGCAGTATTATGCGCAGTATGTGGCAGACGGCAGGGTGGACACCGAGTTCATAACCGTTGAGAGTGAGCATTCTTCACTTTCAGCCTGTCTCGGTGCGGAAGCTGCAGGTGTGAGAGCCGTAACGGCTACCTCATCCGCAGGGCTTTCCTTTATGAACGAAGTGCTTTACGTGGCAGCATCGTCGAGACTGCCCGTAGTACTGGCAGTAGCCTGCCGTGCACTTACCGGCCCCATCAATATCAATCATGATTATTCGGATTCAATGGCCGAGAGGGATTCCGGCTTTATACAGATATACGGCGAGAACAATCAGGAAGTATATGATAATTATCTGCAGGCACACCGCATTGCGGAGCATCCTGATGTGAGGCTTCCGCTGATGATATGTGAGGACGGTTTTATCACTTCACATGCCATCGAGAATATCGAATTGGAAGAAGATGAGGCAGTTAAAAAATTCGTCGGCGAGTATAAGCCCGAAAACTATCTGCTTAAAAAAGAGAATCCTCTTGCCGTCGGACCTTACGGTGTGAGCAATTACTACATGGAAGCAAGAGTGGCTCAGGCCGAGGCCATGAAGAACGCCAAGAAGGTGATACTTGAAGTAGCTGCGGATTTTGAAAAGACCTTCGGCAGAAAGTACGGCTTCTTTGATGCATACCGCTGTGAAGATGCCGATATCGTAATGGTCATCATGGGATCCTGTGCGGGAACCGCAAGGGAAGCGGCTGATGAGCTGCGTGCAAAAGGCATAAAGGCCGGCGTTATAAAGATCAGGGTATTCAGACCTTTCCCCGGCCCCGAGCTGGCAGAGGCACTAAAGGGCGTAAAGGCCGTAGCGGTTATGGATAAGAGCGAGGGCTTCTCCGCCTGCGGAGGACCGCTTTTTGCCGAGACTGCAGGTGCCTGCATCAATATGAAGGACAGACCGGCCATGCTTGATATAGTATTCGGCTTAGGCGGCAGGGACTTCACCGTTGAAGCGGCTCTTTCGGTATTTGACAGACTGAATGGCATAGCCTTAGGCGGCGAGATCGGAGAAGTATATACCCATATGGGACAGAGAGAGAGATAAAGGTAGAGATATGGCTTATAATCTTAAAAATGAAATGAACAAAGAGGAGCGTTTTCACTCGGGCCACAGACTCTGCGCCGGCTGCGGTGCGGGCATAGTCTGCAGGGCGATGATGCGTGCGGTCGATCCCGAAGACAGAGCCGTGATCTGCAATGCTACCGGCTGTCTGGAGGTTTCGTCCTTCCAGTATCCATATACTGCGTGGGAGGATTCCTATATACATACTGCATTCGAGAATGCATCCGCTACAGCTTCGGGTGTGGAAGCCGCTTACAAGATAATGAAGAAGAAGGGGAAGATAGCCGGAGACGAGAACGTAAAGATCCTGACCATCGGCGGTGACGGCGGTACCTATGATATAGGTTTCCAGTCTCTTTCCGGTGCGCTTGAAAGAGGGCATGATTTTACTTATTTCTGCTATGATAACAACGCGTACATGAATACTGGAACCCAGCGTTCATCGGCAACACCGAGATTTGCGAATGCAACGACCACTCCTTCGGGCGTTGAATCCGTAGGTAAGAAGCAGAACCAGAAAGACCTGACACAGATCGTGGTGATGCACGGCGTGCCTTATGCCGCACAGACTACGATGTTCGGCAATCTTAAGGATTTCCACGAAAAGGCTCACAGGGCTATCTACACCGAAGGACCGGCTTTCGTGAACGTGCTTACACCCTGTCCCAGAGGCTGGGGTTATCCGGCCGAGGATCTTATGGAGATCTGCAGGCTGGCAATAGATACCTGTGTATGGCCCGTATATGAAGTGGTGGAAGGTGAATACAGGCTCACTTACGAACCGAAGAAGAAGCTGCCCGTAGAAGAGTTTATGAGAAAGCAGACCCGTTTCAAGCATTGCTTTGCAAAGGGGAATGAATGGACTATAGAGGCGGCACAGGAATACGTTGATAAGAAGTGGGAAGAACTGCTGGCAAAGTGTAACTGATAAGGGCAAAAAGGGGGTACGAAATGGACGAGAGATTATTCAACAACACACAGATATTATCCTGGCTCCAGTATTTTTCAAGCAATACGGATATAGACCTTGAGCATGTAAAGATCCTGGATATCACCAGGAAGAACAAGAATCTGATCCCTACGGTGGAAGCACACAGAACGGTGCTGGTATTTACCGAGGCCGGTAATAAGGACATCTTTTATAAAATGTGGGATGTGGGTCTTGGTGACTGCGAAGTGATCTACAATGAAGGCAGTGAGCCTTCGGGTGAGATCAAGCGGGATAAGGTCAGCCATATGATAGACCGCGGCATCAATGCCAGCGCGGGCATGATAGTGCTCAATCCCAATGCAAGAAGTACCGTGAAGTTCGGTATGGATAATAAGCTCTTCGCCAGCGGCTCCGTAAAATATGTTGGCAGCGAGATACGTTCCGTCCTTCTCTCCAAGATGAAGATAGATGACAGAAAGAATCTCTGCGTGATCTCGGGCGAGTCGATAGCGGTCGAAGCTGCGATGATGAGCGGCGAGGGCACAGTCATAGCTGTTGAGTATAAAGAGAGAGACCGAGAGACCATGGAAGAGAATGTGAACCAGTTCGGTCTGCGCAATATAGAGATAGTGGACCATGTGGGTGAAGACACCATGGGTTCACTTCCGGTACCCGATACTACCATGCTGGTAGCCAGCGCAAGTCTCGAGCATGAGTTGGAGTATCTGGTGAAGATCAATCCCTATATGGAATTTGTTATCTATACGCTGGACTTTAAAGTGGCAGCGGGAATGGAAGACATACTGAACAGATTCGGCATCAGGGATGTGACCACGATACAGATCGCAGTCAGCAAATTAAAGAGTAACAATGTGTATGAAAACCAGCCTGCACCCTGGATCATAACCGGAAAAGCAGGAGTATAGGCAAAGGTCTTTTGGAAGGGCACCCGTATGATAACAGGCGAACTGATAAGATATATCGAAGAAGGAAAACTTGACGGGAGACTTAAGGATATATACTGTGATCCCGGACAGCTTGTTTACCAGAAAGAACGTTATATAAAGACGATACGGCTTTTTGAAGAAGCATACGGAGTGGCGGATGTGAGCATATGTTCCGCTCCCGGACGTACCGAGGTGGGCGGTAATCATACGGATCATCAGCACGGCGAGGTACTGGCCGGTGCTATAAATAAAGATGCCATTGCAGTTGTACAGAAAAGCGATGACGGAGAGGTACGCCTTATATCAGACGGCGCAGGAGAGATATGTATATCGGTTTCAGAGCTGTCGAAGGTCGCAGCGGAAGAGTCGACTACGGAAGCACTGGTACGAGGCGTGCTGGCAGGTATATCCGCTGAAGGGTATAAGGTCGGCGGCTTCAGGGCATATATTACAAGTGATGTGCTGATAGGAGCGGGACTGTCTTCTTCGGCAGCCTTTGAGACTCTGATCGGAAACATAGAGTCTGTGCTTTATAACGATGGCGGGATCGATGCCGTGACCATAGCAAAGATCGGACAGTTTGCGGAGAATGTTTATTTCGGCAAGCCCTGCGGACTGATGGACCAGATGGCCTGCTCGGTCGGAAGTCTTGTGCATATAGATTTTGAGGATCCCGAAAAGCCCGTTATCGAAAAGGTCGAATATGATTTTTCAGGGAGCGGATATCTGCTCTGCATCACCGATACCAAGGGTTCGCATGCGGACCTGACACCGGATTATGCGGCTATACCCCGTGAGATGAAGAGTGTTGCGGCATTTTTCGGCAGAGAGGTACTGCGTGAAGCAGACAGGGCTGAAGTGATGAAAAACAATGCCGCCATCAGGGAAAAATGCGGCGACAGGGCACTTCTGAGAGCGCTTCATTTCTATGCGGAAAATGACAGGGTGAGGAAAGAAGTATCTGCGCTCAGGGCCGGCGATATGTCCTTATTTCTGAAAGAGGTAAAGGCTTCCGGCGATTCCTCCTTTAAATACCTGCAGAATGTATATACCAATTCCGATGTGGCACATCAGAGTGTTTCCGTAGCACTTCAGACAGCAGAGGAGATACTGGGCGATACGGGCGTGGCCAGAGTCCACGGCGGCGGATTTGCAGGCACCATGCAGGCCTGGGTTGCGGAGAATAAGGTTGATGCCTACAGGGCAGCCATGGAAAAGATCTTCGGAAACGGAGCCGTCAGTGTACTTCGCATAAGAAGATACGGAGGCATGAAAGTCATATAAGCTATGCTTTTTAATTCTTTCGAATTTGCCATATTTTTACCGATAGTTTTTGCGTTGTTCTGGCTGGTGCCTGACAAGTACCGCAATCTTGTGATACTTGCCGCCAGCTATTATTTTTATATAAGCTGGAATGTAAAGTATGTTGTGCTGATACTGGCATGTACGCTCATATCCTTTTTGTCGGGCAGACTCATGGACGGCGGAGTGAATGCAAGGCACAGAAAGGCAGTGCTTGGCTTTTCGGTGATGCTCTGTCTTCTCATACTCGGATATTTTAAGTATTACAATTTACTTGCCGAGACTCTCATGTATATCCTGAAACATGCCGGAGCCGGAGAGATCGATCTTATGCGGGATATCCTGCTTCCGGTCGGTATATCTTTCTATACCTTCCAGTCTGTCGGATATATTGCGGATGTGTATAAAGGACGGGTAAAGGCCGAAAAGAACCTTCTTGATTATGCCGCCTTTGTCAGCTATTTTCCGCAGCTGGTGGCTGGTCCCATAGAGAGAACGGAAAATCTTCTGCCGCAGATAAAAGCGGCGAAACACTTTGATTACGACAGCGCTTCCTACGGTATGAAGCTGATGGTGTGGGGCTTTTACAAGAAGCTGGTGATAGCGGACGTGATGGCACCTTATGTAAATACGGTATACAACAATGTCCGTGCCCATGCGGGTTTTGATCTGATACTGGCGATCGTTTTCCATACGATACAGATATACTGCGATTTCTCGGGATATTCGGATATAGCGCGAGGCTGCTCAAGACTCTTTGGCATAGGTCTTATGAAGAATTTCGACAGTCCGTTTTATTCAAAATCCGTCAGCGAGTTCTGGCGCAGATGGCACATTTCGCTTACCAGCTGGTTTCGTGATTATGTGTACATCCCTCTCGGAGGAAACAGAAAGGGCGCACTGCGTAAGGATTTAAACCTGCTTGTCGTTTTTTTTCTAAGCGGCCTGTGGCATGGTTCATCCTGGCATTTTGTGCTGTGGGGCACAGTGCACGGTATCGCACAGATAATAGAAGCCTATCTTAAAAAGCCGCTGGACGTGCTCAGGAAGACAAAGCCCGGAAGCCTGTTCTGTATGCTCTATGCCGACCTTGTATTCACAGTAGCTCTGGTGTTTTTCAGAGCTCCCTCTGTTTCGGATGCACTTTATGCCTTCAGACATTTTTTCGACGGCATCGGAAGCAAAAGCTTCTGGCTAAACCGCATGCAGCTGTGGCCGGCACAGGCGGCTGTCATATTTGTGAGTGTTGTACTGCTCTTTGTTTTTGATGCAGTCAATATGAAAAAGGATGTAATAGAACTGATAGGAAAGAAGAAGCCCGTGGTGCGTTACGGCATCTACATCATGATGCTGTTAGTCATCATGCTGTTTAAAGCATCGGGAAATGCGGAATTTGTATATTTTCAGTTCTAGTAAAGTTAAAGGATGAAAAGATTTGTTATCAAAACATTAATATTCGCCATCTTCTGTGCGCTGGTCAGCACGCTCATGCCGCTGGCCGTGGATCCCTATAATGTTTTTCATACCGCGAACATACGGGATAACGGAGTGGAACCCAACAAGCATTATATCAAGATGGAATACCTGCTTGGCAATGAAGTGGATTTCGACGCCTATCTCTTCGGCTCATCAAGAGTAGGTGCACTGCATACGGAAAAGCTTGAGGGTGTTAAGTGTTATAACATGACCTATTCCGAAGGACTGCCGGTCGAGCATCTTGAAAATGTACGCAGTCTGATCGCCGCCGGGAAAAAGCTGAAGAAGGTCTATATAGGAGTTGACGTTGCAAGCTATACCAATCCGCATGAGAGTCATCATGCCGATCCCATCAGGATGCCTTACGAATACATAAAGGCTCACAGGCTCGATTTTTACAGGACTTATTTCGATCCGGCCAAGGCCTTCAGGGCTCTGCCCACGATATTTAAGCACAAGGCCGATCCCGGTTACGCTGATATCTTTTATAACAAAGGCTGGGCGATCGATTATGATGTACCGGACATGGCAGCGGATGCCTACGTTGAAAACACTATAGAAGACGGCAGCGACTGGGCTTCGGAGATGGAGACCGAACTTGAGGCCATACGTGAGCTTAAGCAGCTCTGTGATGAAAATGCTGTGGAACTGATCGTATTTACCCTCCCCATGCATGAGGTGACATATAAGAATGCACTTAAGCACGGCTATAAGGATTTTCTGGCCGGACTTGAAAGCATCACCGCCTTCTATGACTTCAGCGGACTCAACCCCATCACGGAAGCAACTGAAAACTATATAGATCCGTCACATTTCAATGCCGAAGTGGGAGATGTGATGATAGATGTTCTGAACGGAAACGAGCCCGAAGAGCGTCTGTCAAAGAAAGGCTTCGGCAGACTCTGCACGGGAGACGGCTTATGATCTACGGACTGAAACTCGGAAACAATCCATCGGAAGATGCGGCTGAAAGGAGAAAGAACAGAAAAATGGGAGCATGGATATACATACTGTCTTTTATCCTGAATCTGATATTCGTTATCATCCTGCGCACCGAGATCTATACGGACAGGTTCAACCTGCCCGACGGCAGCACGAGGGAACTTAGCTGCAGCCCGATAGACAGGCTCTATACCGCCGATCTGCCCATACTGCTCTACCTGCAGGGCGCCTTTATGCTGATCTGCCTTATCACATTTCTCCTTTATCTGACGGGCATAAAAACGCGCATCATCAACATCGTGCAGCTCATCGCGCTTATCGCCTCCCTCGTCATGTTCATCATCATAATGATCGTCTGCAGCTCCATATCCCCCACTTATTAAAAATACCGGGCCGGCCCCGTCGTCTTCGAACATTTACATTAATGGCAAAGATCGTTCATTGCAAGACCCGCTCCCGCTTGGGTTCGGACTCGCAGCGGTGCTAAACTTGCAGTTCGCCTGCGGCTCCTGCTCGTTAAGCACCGGCGGCCTCACACAGTCTTGCACTGAAGCGATCATTTGCCATTATTGTACATACTTCAGATGAATAAAACGGGCCGGCCCTCTGTTCCGCATACGGATAACTCAGACACAGTCCGCAGGCAGATTAAGTCCTGCGATTAAGTGGAGCACTTAGCGAAAACGAGAAGCATATCCCGGGCGCAGCAACTTCCCGGAGGGAACGTTGCGAGCCGGGGGATAGTTTTGCTTCGATGTTTGAGCTTATGTGCGAAACGGTTTAGCAGGATCTTAATTGCCTGGCGGCTGTGGCTGATATATCGGTAAAGTAGAAATTTATATGGCCGGCCCCATTTTTTTTCATTTCGCCACTTTTTTGGTACAGTTCACAACATTTTTCGTAATAAGGGATTTTAACTCCTATAATGGAAAATCGAAGGAGGGTGTTTTAGCTATGAAAAGAAACAGACTGATAATGCTGATACTTGCGGCGGCTCTTACACTTAACGGCTGCGGAGCGGTTGTACAGAAGCCGGAGGAGAGTGAGGCGGCTGAAGAGGCGATAGTGGAAGTAAAGCCCGAAGAGATCAGGGCACAGGATGATTTTTACGGTTATATCAATGCAGGGAGCCTGATGGAGACGGATCTTGATGAGCTGAAGAGAGGCGCCGGCGGGAGTTTTCAGTCGGCGGTTGAGCTGGTAGATGAGCAGCTTGACGGGATCATCAAAGAGATCGCTGACGGCAGTAAGACTTACAGAGAGGGAAGCAATGAGCAGCTGATACGCGATGTTTATATGCAGGAACTCGAGGCATCTACCGGCGGAAGCTTTATGGATGAGAAGGATATTGAAAGCATGAATGAAGTGGTCGGAAAGATCATGGCAGCGGAAGATATCGGAGACTTTCTGGAGCTGTGCGGTGAGCTCGAGTCGGAATGGGAAGTGAACCCTGTATTCGGAACACGGGTAGATGCAGATATCAAGAATTCATCTGCGGGAAGCATACAGATACTGCCGTTTGAAAGTCCGGTCGGAGGAAAGCTAAAACAGCTGGCCGTCGGAGGTGAGAATGCTCAGGGTGCAGCGGCCGGCATCAGGCGCGTGCTTCTTGATCAGGGAGCAGGGAGTGATGAAGCGAAAGAGAGAAGCTTAAACTGTATAAGGCTGATCATGGATATCGCATATGACAGCGATCATGAACTGAGTGATATGATTGCCAAAGACTGGATGAAGCTGATGCAGTTTGCCATCTACCGTACAAATGAGGAGATCGATGAACTCTGCCCGAATGTAGGCATAGACGGGATACTTCGCAGTATGGGGATAAAGAGACGTGTCACGGACGGTGTATATCTTCTGGATGAGAAACAGCTTGCAACGATCGACAGCCTGCTTACGGAAGAGCATCTGCAGGAATGGAAAGATATCGCTGCCGTAAGCTTTATACAGAGTCTGGGCGATATGCTTCCGAAGGAATACGGCGGTATGCCGATGCTTTTCTCAAACGATAAATATGCTCTGCAGCAGGTGAAGATGAAGCTTGCAAAAGAACTGGGTGAAGAATATGTAAAAAGGTATTATGACAGTGAAGCAGTGGAAGCTGTCACGAAGATGACGGACGACATAGTTAAAGAATATATCGTGATGATCGATGGCTGCGAATGGCTGAGTGCCGCCGGAAAGAAGGCCATAAAAGAGAAGCTGGAAAATATGCGTTACTTTATCGGAGCGGAGCTGCAGCCGGATGGCAGTACGGATACGGCATTTACCGTCGGTGACACGGTGTATGAGACGACGAGAAATATCCATATAAGGGATCACGGCAGGAGAATAAAGCTGCTTGAGAAAGGTATGGAGCGGAACGGTTTCGAGAGGATGGCGCCCATGACAGTGAATGCCTGCTATTTACCCGAGATCAATTCCATTAATATCACGATGGCTATCATCAACAGCAGGCCGTTTTACGATAAGGATGCAAGCTATGCCGCCAACCTCGGAGGTATAGGCGCGGTGATAGGCCATGAGATATCACATGCCTTTGACGATCACGGGATGATGTATGACAAAGACGGCAATTACAGACCGGAATGGATATCAGAGGCGGACAGAAGGGCTTTTGACGAGATGGCGGACAAGGTTGCAGCCTACTATTCGGGGCAGCTTGTACTTAAGGTCCATCCGGTGGACGGCAGGAAAACTCTCGGAGAAAATCTTGCGGATATAAGCGGCCTGGACTGTGTCCTGAGGCTCGCCGAAAACGACTCGCAGCGCAGGGAGATATTCGAAAGCTATGCGAAGATCTGGAGCGGGATATGTCCCAAGGACGCAGGGTTAAGCCAGCTGCATGATGATGTTCACAGTCCGGAAAAGATACGTGTAAATGCCGTGGTGCCGCTGTTTGATGCTTTTTATGAGATATATGATGTGCATGAGGGTGACGCTATGTACCTTGCACCCGAAGACAGAGTCAGGAGGTGGTAAAAAATGGGTATAGTGATAAAACACTGCCTTAAAAACATATTTTCCAAACCGGCAAGGCTGCTGGTGCTTATCGTCTGCATATTTTTTGCAAGCTTTACCGCGCTGCTGGCTTTCGATATGAAGAATAATATAGAGTCACTTTTTAAAGGCTACATGATGGATATGATAGGAAAGATGGACATCATCGTCATGGGAGCTTCAGTCGATACCATGGACGGTGTGGACGGCATGGCCGATATGACCAGAGTGGGTATAGCTTCAGCCATACAGTATGAGTATGAGCGCGATCCGGAACATTACGAATATACTTTTGAAAAAACATATAATGTAAATGCTTTTTCCGATATTTCCGCAGCGGAGAATATGGCGGTGATCCCTGCCGGTATAGAGCTGAGTGAGGACAGTGCGGTGATCAACAGAAAATATGCGGATGAGTTCCACACTGCGATCGGCGATACGCTGGATCTGGAATGCCGTGATGAGAGCAGGATGGAGCTGCGCGTCACAGACATAATAGACATTGATAATGCGCTGATCAGCGGAAGCTGTGTACTGGTCAGCAGTGAGAACCTGCAAAAGATCGCCTGCCTTGCGGAAAATGAATCCGATGTCTATATCATAGATGTATCTGACGATTCAAAGATAAAGGATGTGGCTGATGCGATAAAGCAGAACGATCCCAGAGCCGAAGTCGAGTCGGTAAGCGATTTTGAAGAGGAGGGTGATATTGAGCAGATGTATAATCTGTTTTATCTGCTCTTTCTGATCTCGTTCCTTCTGGTAGTTTTCGTTACGATGTCCTTTGCGGAGAAGATAGTGAATGAGCGTATGTCGGTGATAGGAACTTTAAGGAGCCTGGGTGTGAACCCGACGAAAACCGCCCTGCTGCTTCTGTGCGAGAATATCATCTACGCGCTTATCGGAACAGCCATGGGAAGCTTTCTGTATGCAGCCGTCAAAAAGCCGCTGCTTATGGGAATGATGAATTTTGAAGCATCCAAAGGCACTTTTGATCCGGCAAAGTATATAGGTGATACTCCGCTTGCGGTATACCTGATAATAGTGGCCGGAGCAATGATAGTAGAGTGCGCCTATCCGCTTTATGAGCTTTCAAAGGCAGCAAAAACGGCCATAAGGGATATCATTTTTGAAAATAAGGATACCGAATTCAGGTACAGCTGGAAGCGGCTTTATATCGGGCTGGGACTGCTTATCATATCCATCATCTGCGCTTTCCTTACAAAGAATTTTGCAACGCTTGCCGTGTCACTGACCACCGGCATTGTGGCACTGGCCCTGCTGATACCCTTTATCATACGTGTGGCATCGGGGCTTTTGGGAAAACTGTTTGGCAGGATGAACATGCCCATAGCTGCGCTGGCGGCCGGAAATATTGCGAGAAACAGGATGATAATGGGAACTGCGGTACTGTGCATAACTTCACTGATCCTTTCGGCACTGATCGGAGGCGTGGGTGCAGCCCTGAATGAGGATCTTCTGCATATCGATTATGACTGTGATCTGATAGTTGATGTGATAGTGAGCGGCGAGGATACGGATTACCGTTTTCTGGAAAAAGTGGAAGGCGTGGATAAGATCGATATCTTATACGGATCCCACTTAAAAGGTAAAATAGGCGGCGGAAAAGAAGAAAACCTGACAATATATGCCGATACGGATCACGGTATATTCAATGAATTTCCGGAGGGCGGCTACGGCCTTTTGGAGAATGAGATCGTGCTGGCTGATAAGCGGGCGGATAAGCTGGGACTTATGGCAGGTGATACAGTGGATATAGTTTTTTCCAGCAACACGGATTTCCCATATACCAGAAGCTATGTACTTAAGGATACCCTGAATGTTAAAGACAGCTTCGTTCTGAATTCGGACATGGTGATATTGAATGCCGATGTTTACAAGCGCACTTTTTCAAACAGCATCAGTTCGATACTTGTCAGTACCTCGGATCCGGAAGGAACAAAGAAAATGATAGAGAAGACCGTACAGACGGGTTATATGGATGTCAAAACTCCGGGCGAGATCATGGAGGATAATAAGGGAGAGTCTGTAGGGCTGCGTATGGTCCTTACGCTTGTGGTGGCAGGCAGCGCTGCACTGACTCTGGTAGGCATCACCGGAAACCAGTCACTCAGCTTTGTGACAAGGAAGAGAGAAACGGCTCTGCTGTATTCCGTTGCACTGGGAAGGGGTAAACTGAAACGGCTGCTTTTCCTGGAAAGCTTATTCTCTATGGGACTGTCGGCGCTTGCAGCCCTGATCACGGCGCCTTTTCTGTACGGCGTACTCGGACATCTTTTGAACGTGATCACCGAGAGTGAAGAGAACATACTGCATAAGACGGCGATCAGCATGCCTTCGATGCTTGCATATCTGGGAGTGGTATTTGCCCTGTATCTTATGACGACACTGATCCCGATAAAGTATCTCAGAAAGATGAACATAGCGGAAGAACTCAAATATGAATAAAAGGAGATAGTAAAATGGATACGATAATCACAGTAGATAAAGTATATAAATCATTCGGAAAGGGAGACCTGGAACTTAAGGTGCTTGAAGGCGCGGACATGACGGTAAACAAGGGTGAGTTCGTTTCGCTTATGGGACCGTCGGGTTCGGGAAAATCCACACTCTTATATCTTATAGGCGGACTGGACAGGGCATATGACGGAGACATAGTCGTTTGCGGCGAAAATATCGGAAAGCTTAAGGAAAAGGCACTCTCAAAGCTTCGGCTGGAAAAGATAGGCTTCATCTTCCAGTTTTACAATCTGGTGCAGAATCTTTCCGTGGAAGATAATATCCTGCTCCCGATAAAGGTCGCAAAGCGTTATGATGCGGCAGCGGCAAAAAGACTTGACGAAATACTTGATATCACGGGTATAGCCGATAAGAGAAAGGCCATGCCGTCCAAGCTTTCCGGCGGTCAGCAGCAGAGAGTGGCTATAGCACGCGCGCTTATGGCTGAGCCCGAGATAATACTGGCAGATGAGCCGACGGGGAATCTTGATAAAGCATCGGGTGAGAATATAATGGAACTCTTTAAAAAGATCAACAGGGAAAAGGGAATGACCATACTGCAGGTGACGCATTCCGAACAGAACAGTGCATACGGCAGCAGGATACTGCGGCTCGACAACGGAGTGCTGGTCTGATAAAATGAGCACAAAGCTTTATATACCGGAGTAAGAGATGCAGATCGCCATATGTGATGATGAAAAGGTATTCCTTCAGAGTCTTGAGGAAAAGATATATTCGGTCATTTCCTCACTGGACTGTGACGTGATACCTTTTTCTTCTGCGGATCAGCTGCTGGAGGCGGATAAAAAGTTTGACATTATCTTTCTTGATATAGAGATGGAGGGGACGGACGGCATGACTGCGGCCAGGATGATACGCAGGACCGATCCCGATACACCTATAGTCTTTCTCACAAGCCATACCGAACTGGCGCCTGATGGCTATGAAGTAAACGCCTTTCGTTTTCTGAAGAAGCCGGTGGATGATGACAAGCTTAAACAGACTCTTGAGGACTTAAAGCTTATGAAGGCAGACCAAAGGGGAGTGCTCATAAAATCCGGCGGTGAGGATATACTGATCGCTCCTGCCGAAGTATATTATATTGAATCCGACAACAACAACGTAAGGCTTCACACCGCAGCGGGAACGCTGACGACCAGGATGAAGCTTAAGGAAATGATAGAGAGCATTAACAGCGTCAGTAACTGTCTGTTTCAGATACACCGCTGCTGTGCTGTGAACCTGTCGCATGTGGCAAGGATCAGGGATAAGGAAGCAGTGCTTGATAACGGCAGTGTGACAGGTATCAGCCGCTCGTATCTGGGAGAGTTCAAAAAGGCCCTCTACGATCATGTGAGGAGGACGGCAAGATAGGAATGAGCATATTGTCGTATATGACCGCTTTATGTTTTGCTGCGGCCGGTACTTTTGAGATATGGTATTTTATATACGGCTGCAGGGAATATTTTGCCGATGCATCCGGCTCCCGTAAAAGGGCGGTGGCAGCTTTAATTCCTGCTGTTTTCAATGAGCTCATCATAACAGCGGATCTTCGCATGAGCCTGGTCATCCTTGAACAGTACGGCAGCGAAGGGGTGCTTAAGCTTCTCTTCCATCCGGTTGCAGCACTGGCGACGGCCTTTCTTCTGATCCCGGCCGCCGTAAAGAGCCGCAGTGAGGACAGCCGGGTATGTGAGCTCCCGCTCCTTATTTTGACATCTGTCATCAATCTGCTTTTCAATTTTCTCTGTCTTTCCTTTATTCATGATAATTCCTTTGTGCCCTCATCCCTGGCCTATCTGACTGCCGGCATACTATGTTCTCTGACAGTCATGTGGACTCCGCGTCTGTCGCGCGACCGTTACCGTGAGGAACTGCTTAAGATAGAAGAGAAACTGAGCGGTGCCCAGAGCGCCCACTACGAGGCAGTCAAAAAGAGCAACTTCGAACTGCGAAGGGCCCGGCACGACATGAAGAACCACCTCATAGCCATACGCGAACTGGCAGAGCACTCCGGCAGGGAGGAACTCTTAAACTATCTTGATTCACTTTCAAAACAGATCGAAGCCGCCGCACCTCCCTTCAGAAGCGGCAACGATATCGCTGATGCGATCCTGGCCGACAAATATGCCAAGGCCGAAAAGCGCGGTCTTAAGCTCGAAATGTCCGGAGACCTCTACGGTCTCGAGATAGAAGCGGCAGACCTCGTTACGATCCTTTCCAACCTGCTGGACAACGCCATAGAAGCCGTATCCCGCATCTACGGCATGGACGTACCCGCCGACGCCAAAAAGATAGTTCTGGAGTTCCGCAAAAACAAAAACTATCTTTTCATCATACAGAAAAACCCCGGCCGCGACCCCATCGACACAGAGCATATCCGCTCATCCAAGAACTCGCCCGACCACGGCTTCGGTATCCACAACATACGCCGCACCGTCCGGAAATACGGCGGCGAATACCGTCTTGAATGCACCAAAGAAGCCGCCATCTACCTTATCGAGACCGAGATCATCCTCCCTCTTGTCTGAGGACCGGGGCGGCCCCTGTCATCGGGACATATAAATCAATGGCAATGAACGATCATTGCCCTTTGATTAAATGAGATGAAGACAGAAGGGCCGGGACGTGTCATTAGTGAAAGCGGCGTTGAGAGAAGGGGAGAGATGTGGTAGAATAGTCTGGTATGAAAAGGTTGGTCTTACTACAGTTTATAGGAGTGGTTCTGTTTACGGTGCTTATCGCGGTGCTGTGTGCTGCGTTTCTTAAGCCGCAGAGGAACGGTGGCATATCATGATACGCTTATCGTTTGCACCGATGGAAGGAGTGACCGGGCCGGTCTTCAGGAGAGTATTTAAGGAAGTATTCGGAGGGGTGGATACGTTCTATACCCCGTTCTTGTCAGCAAATCAGAATCACAGTTTCAAAAAAAGGGAGAAAAGGGAATATCTGCCTTATGATCCCATGCTGGTGCCGCAGGTGATGGCAGCGGATCCGCTTGATTTTGTATGGGCGGCAAAGCTGCTTAAGGATGCGGGGTATAGTGAGGTGAACTTAAATCTCGGCTGTCCGATGGCGACCGTTGTGAGCAGAAAGCGGGGCGCCGGGCTCCTTAAGGATACGGAAGTGCTCAGGCGTTTTCTGGATGCTGTTTTTTCGCAGGAGGGACTGCCGGATATCTCGGTAAAGACCAGGACGGGGTTTGAGACAAGTGAGCAGGCTGCGCAGCTCGGAAAGCTCTATGCCGCTTTCCCGTTTTGTGAGGTGGTGATACATCCGAGAGCCAGGGAAGAGTTTTACATCGGCCGGGCTGATATAGAAGCATTTAAGCTTATGAGGGCGGAGCTGGACTGCCCGGTATGCTATAACGGCGATATCAGGACGACCGGGGATATAGAGCGTCTGAAAACGGATCCGGGCGGAGTGGACCATTTTATGATAGGACGAGGACTTTTAGCCGATCCTGCGCTGGCGCTGAAGATAAAGGGAGTGTGCGAAACAGAGGACAGAAGGCGTGTATATGATTTTCTGAACCGCCTGTGGGATGCGTATATGGGAGAGCTTTCGGGAGAAAGGGATGTGCTGTTTAAGATGAAGGAGCTGTGGTATTATCTGGAGTGGCACTATCCGGAAGAAGCGGAACTGATCGGCAGGATACGAAAAAGCAGATCAGCAGCGGAATACCGCAGTCTCACCATGCAGGTTCTGAACAGATAAGTGACATATAAGCCGTGCTGTGGTAGAATATAGAGCGAAATTTTCAAGGGAGTATAAAGAAATGGGGATAATATTAAGGATCATAATCGTGCTGGCAGCAGTGGGGATCAAGTTTTTTGCGGGGGCAGACAGCCTGCCGCTTATGATAGTCTTTCTTGCGGCCGGTTTTTTCATGCTGATAAAGGGAGCGGACTGGTTTGTTGACGGCGCGAGCGGCGTAGCCGACCGCTTCGGCATATCACAGCTTATGATCGGGCTTACCATTGTAGCCTTCGGTACCAGCGCACCTGAAGCTGCAGTCTCAATTACCGCAGCTACCAAGGGCAGCGGAGTGGATATCGCGATAGGCAATGTCCTAGGCAGCAATATCATGAACATACTGCTGATATTGGGCCTGTCGGCGCTGATCTGCCCGCTTCCCGTACAGAAGTCTACTAAGAAGATAGAGATACCTTCTGTAATATTTGTGACCATACTGGTGCTTGGTCTGGGCATGCCAGACGGTGAAATGGGCCGTACCGACGGTTTCATACTGCTTGGACTGATGGCGGTATTCCTGATATATACCATAGGTCTTGCAAAGAAGGGCGGCAGCAGCGGAGAAGAGACAGAGATAAAAAAGCTTTCCGTATACGAGCTGATACTGAACATCATATGCGGCGGCGCAGCCATTGTGCTCGGCTCAGATATCACTGTATCCTCGGCTACCTCTATAGCAAGGGTCATGGGCATGAGTGAAAAACTCATAGGCCTTACCATCATAGCCTTCGGTACTTCACTGCCGGAGCTTATCACATCCTGTGTGGCATCGGCAAAGAAAAAGCCGGATATTGCAGTAGGAAACATAGTCGGCAGCAATATATTCAATATACTTTTTGTGCTTGCAATCTCTGCTGTGATCACTCCGCTTCCATACAGGAATCCTGTAACGGGTGCGGATTTCTTCATCGACAATCTGGTAGCGGTCGGCGCGGCTGTGATACTTATGGCGGCTGTTCTCAATAAGGATTCAAAGATAAAAAGGTCTTTCGGTTTTATCATGTTACTGGCGTATGCGGCATATTTTACCCATCTTCTTATGGCTTGATGCAGGTTTGCCCTTTATGCAGGGAAATGTTATAATATGTTAACCTGCGTTATCTACCGGAAGGAGGGATCATATGCATTTATCAGCTAAGGAAAAGGCAGCTTACGGTCTGGGTGCAGTCGGAAAAGACATGGTCTACATGCTTTCTGCCAGCTACATCCTCTATTATTATCAGGATCTTCTCGGCGTAAAAGGCGCAGTGATGGGCGCTATAATGATGGCGGCCCGTGTATTTGATGCATTCAATGATCCCATCATGGGCGTCATAGTCGCAAAGACCAGGACAAAGTGGGGGAAGTTCCGGCCCTGGCTTTTAATAGGTACGATAAGCAATGCAGTCGTACTCTGGCTTGTATTCTCGGCACCGCCTGCACTTTCAGGCAGCGGACTCGCTGTTTATGCGGCGGTATTTTACATACTCTGGGGTGTGACCTATACGATGATGGATATACCTTACTGGTCGATGATCCCTGCCTTTACCGAGGGCGGTAAAGAACGTGAAGGTCTTACGGCGCTGGCACGTTCCTGTGCAGGCGTGGGAAGTGCGCTGATCACGGTCATCACCATGATAGTGGTTCCGAAACTCGGTGAGCTGATAAACCACACAGAGGTATCTGTGAATGCGATCGAGCGCACGGGCTTTTCGGCCTTTGCACTTATCATAGCTATAGTGTTTATCATTTTTATCCTGATCACCTGTATCACCATAAAGGAAAAATCCAGCGTTGATATGGAATCGCCGTCCATAGGCGATATGATAAAAGCGCTGTTTACCAATGATCAGGCCATGGCCATTGTCATTACCATAGTTCTGGTGAATGCATCGCTGTATATCACCTCCAATCTGCTGATATACTTCTTTAAGTACGATATCGCAGGCGAAGGCTGGAACGGTACCTATGTGCTTTTCAATACTTTCGGCGGAGGCATGCAGATACTCTCGATGATGCTCATCTATCCCCTTGTGAGAAAATTCTTAAGTGTTACGAAAGTATGTTATTTAAGCTTTTTCTTTGCCATCGGCGGCTATGCGGTGCTGCTCGTACTGATGATGAGCGGAGTAAAGAGCCTTGCAGTATTGCTGATCCCCGGTTTCTTTATCTTTGTGGCTTTCGGCCTTCTTACCGTTCTGACTACGGTGTTCCTCGCTAATACGGTGGATTACGGAGAGTTAAAGAATAACAGGCGTGACGAATCGGTCATCTTTTCCATGCAGACCTTCGTTGTAAAGCTTGCCAGCGGACTGGCGGTATTTATCGCAGGTGTTGCACTCGATCTTTTCAATATCAGTCAGGATTCGGAAAAAGTAGTGAGTGCGGGTGAGATGGCGGGAGCCAATCTTCCGGGACTGAGACTTACCATGACGGTCCTTCCGATAGCGGGCATGCTCGTGGCACTTTTCATTTTCTTTAAGAAGTTTATCCTTACCGAAGCAAAGATGGCAGAGATCAATAAGGAGCTGGCAGCCAGAAGGGAAGAGAGGAAATGATCGAAGTCAGGGAAACGGAGAGGCCGCTGTTCATACTGGATACAGCCGCCACCACTTATGCTTTCAAGGTGATGGAAAACGGACAGGTCGAGCATCTGTACTATGGCAGGCGCATAGGGATCGGAAGCTCCGACGGTATTGCGGAGCAGTGGATCATCGCACCCGGAAATACTTCGGTATATGATGATGAACATGGGAATATCTCTCCCGAAGTATTCAGATATGAACTTGCTGCATTCGGGAAAGGCGATCTCAGAGAGACGGCTGTAGAAGCCGAGTATCCTGACGGACTAAGGAGCCTTGATCTTGTATACAGTGATTATGAAATAAAGGAGGGGAAACCGGAGCTTTCCGGTCTGCCCTCTTCTTACGGAAGTGATGAGGAATGCAGGACGCTTAAGCTGAATCTGAAGGACAAAAACGGTAAACTTTCCGTCTCCGTTTTTTATACAGTTTTTGAAAAAGCTGATGTGATAGCCCGCAGCATGGTCCTTTGCAATGACGGGAACGAAGAGATAAGCATAAAGAAAGCAATGTCCGTGCAGCTGGATCTGGATCCTGCCGAATATGTTTTTCACAGCTTTACCGGTGCATGGACGCGCGAAATGAAAAAGACCGATACGCTGCTTAAGGCAGGAAAGCTGGTTGTCGAATCCCGCAGCGGTTTTTCTTCCAACAGAGCCAATCCTTTTGTGATGATATCGAAGCGTGGCTGCACGGAGAAGACGGGAGACTGCATGGGCTTTCATCTCGTATACAGCGGCAATCATTATGAAGCTCTGGAGAAGAGCAGCAGCGGGAAGTACCGCTTTGTCTCGGGCATAAATCCCTGGAATTTTGAATGGAAGCTGAAGGCGGGGGAGAGCTTTCAGACACCGGAAGGATTTTTTTCATACAGTGCCGAAGGTTTCGGCAGGATGAGCAGGACGCTGCATTCCTTTATACGTGAGCATCTCGTAAGGGGAGAGTGGAAGCATAAAGAAAGGCCGGTGCTGCTTAACAGCTGGGAAGCCTGCTATTTCGATATAAATGAGAATAAGCTGCTGAGACTTGCAAGAGCGGCAAAGTCTGTCGGCATAGAGCTTTTTGTAATGGATGACGGCTGGTTTGGAAAAAGGGATGATGACAGCTCTTCGCTCGGTGACTGGGATCCTGATCAGAGAAAGCTCCCCGGCGGTCTGAAGAGTCTCTGTGAAAAGATCAAAAGTCTTGATATGGACTTCGGTATCTGGGTGGAACCCGAGATGGTCAGTGAGAACAGCGAGCTGTACAGAGCTCATCCTGACTGGGCTTTTAAGCATGGCACGGCCGCACACTCCAAGGGGAGAAACCAGATGTTTCTGGATATTACGAGGAAGGATGTGCAGGACTATATCATAGCTGCGATGAAGAAGGTCTTTTCTTCCGCTGATATCTCATATGTTAAATGGGATATGAACCGTAACTTTACGGATGTATATGCCGGAGGCGTAGAAAACTCATGTCAGGGTGAGACCGCACACAGGTACATACTTGGGCTGTACCGTATCATGAAGGAACTGACGGAGAGCTTTCCGGGGATACTGTTCGAAGGCTGTGCATCAGGCGGCAACCGTTTCGATCCGGGGATACTCTGTTACTTCCCTCAGATATGGGCGAGCGATGATACCGATGCCGTGGCCAGAGCAGAGATCCAGTATGGTTACAGCTTTGGTTATCCCTTAAGTACCGTGAGCGCACATGTCAGCGATGTTCCGAACCACCAGACACTCAGACGCACAGGCCTTGATACAAGGTTTAATGTGGCGGCTTTCGGAGTGCTGGGCTATGAGTGCAATCTTGCCGATCTGGGTGCTGAGGACCTTGAGGAGATCAGGGCGCAGATAGCTTTTTATAAAGTATGGAGGAGAGTATTCCAGTTCGGAGAATATCATCGGGGAAAGATGTTTACCGATGCCAAGGGTATGAGCGTACTTGACGAAAATACCGCCAATGAGGCAGAATGGACTGTTGTGGCAGCGGATAAGAGCCGGGCGGTTTCAGTGAGCATGCAGCTGCTTCTCCGCCCCAATACGCAGCAGCTGATACTGCATCCCGCGGGTCTTTCGGAGAATACGGTATATACACTGAAGGTAAATAAGACCAGGCTTAAACTCAAGGATTTCGGAGGGCTGGTGAATGCGGTTTCTCCGGTACATGTGAGACCGGACGGCGCGGTACACAGCCTTATGAACAGATTTGTAAAACTGTATGGGGAAACGGAAGAGCATACCATGAGCGGGGGAGCCATGATGTATGCGGGGGTCAGGTGCAAGACTTCTTTTGCAGGGACGGGATATAATGAGAACATCAGGTTTTATCCCGACTTTGCTTCAAGAATGTATATAATAGAAAAACAAAAGTAACAGGGAGGAGAAAGTAAATGGGACTAATCGTAAGTGATCTTTCAAAAAAATACGGTGACAAGACTGTAGTGGATCACATCAGCTTTTCTATGGAAAAGCCTGGTGTGTATGCTCTGCTTGGAACCAACGGTGCGGGCAAGACCACATCCATAAGGATGATACTGGACATGCTCGATAAGGATAGCGGTTCCGTAACCTGGAACGGCGAAGACTTAAGCTTTGATAACTGCAACATCGGTTATCTTGCGGAGGAGAGGGGACTGTATCAGAAGTACCAGCTCATGGATCAGATCATGTACTTCGGCCGTCTGCGCGGAGTAGACGATGCCACATTAAAGACCAAGATCAAATACTGGTCGGAGAGGCTCAAACTCGATGAGTATCTCTATCCTACGGAGAGCAAGGATGCCAGAGGACGTATAAAAAAAGTTAAACCCAAGAGCCCGGATCAGCTTTCAAAAGGTAATCAGCAGAAGATACAGTTTCTGATAGCCATGCTCTCGGATCCCGAGCTGCTGGTCCTGGATGAGCCCTTTTCAGGTCTTGATCCCGTGAATACCGATATCCTTAAAGAAGTGGTAAGAGAACAGATCGCCGCAGGCAAGTACATTATCATGTCATCACACCAGATGCCGGTGGTTGAAGAATTCTGTACCGACATCACCATCATGTCACGTTCGAAGGCCCTGGTACAGGGTAACTTAAATGAGATAAAGAAGAGCTACGGCAGGGTCAATCTCTCGGTTAAGTGCGAACAGGATATAACTTCCATCATACAGGAGCTGGGTATACAGATCCTTTCCGAGAAGGAATTCGAATACAACTGTAAGGTGAGCGGAGACGAGCAGGGTAATGCGCTTCTTAAAAAGCTTGTTGAGATGAACATTCCGGTTATACGTTTCGATCTGGCAGAACTCTCGCTCCATGAGATATTTGTAAAAGAGGTGGGTGCAAATGAAGAGCAGCAATAATATATATGATCTGACGGGCTTTTCAAAGGTCTACCGTTTTACCATCGAGCAGACTTTTAAATCCCCGACTTACAGAACGGCACTGATCATGTTCATTGTAATGGCGTTCCTTATGGGACCGCTGACCATGCTCGGCGGTATGGCCGGAATGAATGCGGCCAAGGACAGCGATGTCATGGCCGGTTCGGATAAAGTGCCCGCAACGACCATGTATGTGGTAAACAGCAGTTTTGTTGATTTTCCTGAAGAGCTTATGAATCTTGAGGATACAAGTTTTTCCGATATGAAGATACAGGAGGCTGACACGCTTCCGAAGCTTGGCGCGACAGAGATAGGTCTGATCGTTTCCAGAAAGAATGTGGACGGTGAAGACAGTTATCTGCTGGAGACCGTTATCAGTGATGATTCGGAACTGACAGCTCACGAGGTCGAGGAACTCTCCGATTATCTGATCGGCGGCTTCAATGATGCAAGGCTTAAATCGGCGGATGTGAGTCCGGCGCAGACCGAACTGCTCGGCTCGGGCCTGACAACGGGCGGTGTACAGAGCGAGACCGAATATTATGAAGCGAAGGAGAAGAAATTCTCAAGCAGGCAGGTAAGTTCTTTTGCCACGATCTATTGCATAGCGGTATTTATACTTGCCACGCTGGCAGCGTCCTATGTTGTCAATACAGTCATGGAGGAGAAGGTATCCAAGCTGGTTGAAAACCTCTTGGTGAGTGTGCGCCCCATGGCACTGCTCATGGGTAAGATACTTGCGATCATGAGCTATGTGGGCATTCTGCTGGTAGGAGCCGGTGCTGCGGCTTTTATCTCAAACAAGGTGACCGGGCTCTTTATACCCGAAGAAATGAAAGAGGTGACCTCTGAGCTGAATTTTGCATCTCTTACGGAGATGGGGATATGGAGGATAGCGGTGATACTGCTCTGCCTGGTAGTGAGTTTCTTCCTTATGTCCGTATTGGCGGGAATACTCGGCAGTGCCTGCACCAAACTTGAAGATTCGCAGTCGGCTGTAGGTACCATTACGATCTTTTCGATGGTAGGCTATCTCGTCGGTATGATCATTCCCGGTATGGAAAACAAGACCGTGGATATCATCGCTTCGATAGTGCCTGTTACCTCACCTTTTATAGCTCCTGTTTATGCGGTAACGGGAAGGATCCCCATCTGGGTGTTTGTGCTCGGAATGCTGATACTTATATCCATGACCTTCCTGCTTCTGATGCTGGGGGCTAAGGTGTATAAGAAACTTATAGTCAATGATTCAAAGAAGCTGGGCTTCCTTGAGATAATAAAGCTTTCAAGGGAGGGTGCATAAATGTTTAAGAATTTCGGAAAAGTATTATCATTTTCATTTAAGAACATGGCCGGAGCAAAATCCTATCTGACTCTGACCATCATCATGACTCTGGTGCTGTTCATACTTCCGCCCGCGATCATGGTGATAGCAAATGTAGTGAAGGACGACGAGGGCATACAGCCCTGTGGTGCAGACGTGATCTATGTGGCTGACGAACTGGAGTTTGAACCTGAGAATTTCAGGGCACTCAAGACCTCGGCACCCGATGGTTACAAAGATATCAAATACGTGATGTGCGAAAGCATCGAGGATGCATTTTCCAAAGCAAAAGAGGGAGAAGCTTCACTTGTACTGCATATCACAAAGGAGGACAATCTGGCACGTGCCGATGTCATCATACCGGACGGGAGCATAGTCGAGCGTTCCGAGGCCTCCTGTTATTTTGATTACATACGTGAATACGGACAGGACATGGTGCTTCTGATTTCCGGCTTAAACCAGCCAACCATCATGGCGCTCACTCCGGGCTGCGTATACAGGACCTATACCCAGTCAGGCTATGAAAGCGGGGTAAGCGTTGAAGAGAATAAGGAAGCCAACAACACCATAGTCAGGGACCGGGTCATGGAGGTACTGGGAATGCTGCTTCCTTATCTGACGATAATGATACTCTACTTCATGGTCATCAGTTACGGAAATTCAGTGGCACAGCTTATGATCATGGAGAAGGAATCAAAGCTTATGGATACGATGCTCATAAGCCTGCATCCCGAAGCCATGGTGTTCGGCAAGCTCCTTGCGACTATATTTTCCTCACTGCTGCAGATCTTCCTCTGGATAGGAGCAGTCATTGGCGGATTTGCCGCAGGCATAGCGATAATGAAACAGTTCTTCCCCTCAGAGGACAACACCATGCTGATATTCCTCGGCTTTATAAAGGAACTGGGACTGTTTGAACCGGTCAATATCCTTCTTGCCGTGATATTCATAGCCTTTGCTTTTACGCTCTACATATCACTTGCAGCTGTCGGAGGATCGATGGCATCGAACAGGGAAGAGGCAGCCAGCATGAACTCACTCTTTGTCATGCCGCTTCTTGTTGCTTTCCTTGTAGTGCTTAACGGCGGTGGTTTAAATGCAGGCGAAGTGGCAAAATGGATCATGTATATTCCCTTTACCTCTGCACTGATCATGCCGGCCAAGCTCTGTCTCGGCGCTGTGCAGATGGGAGACGCTATCATATCTTTGGTCATAATGATAGCAACTACGCTGGCTATCATAATAGCAGCGGGACGCGTATATAAGATGATGTCACTTTATAAAGGCAATAAACCCAAGGTGACGGACGTATTTAAGATACTGTTCCAAAAAAGCTGAGGGGCTCACCACAATGACCCTTCACATATAAAAGCAGGCCGGCACTAATGTGTGTCGGCCTTGTTTTTGCTTTATAGGAAATTCCTCTGGAATTTCCATAAAGCAAAAAGCCCTCCGGGCGGGATGCGCACTCGCGCGAGAGGAAAATGTTGCCTTCGGCAACCGCGCGAGGCGTCGGCGTTCCGCAAGCGGAACGCTTTGTTC
>JAIKYA010000181.1 GCA_024683645.1 Lachnospiraceae bacterium | reverse complement strand
GCGTAAATGCGGAGCGCTCGATGATGTCGAAGCAGCGCTTGGGCAGGAGGAGCTTGACTATCTGATATTTTCCGATGTAGAGGAAAACCCGTCGGTAGAAACGGTGCTTTTTGCCGGAGAAAAATACGGAGCCGAAAACATCGATATTGTGATCGGCATAGGAGGCGGTTCTCCACTGGATGCAGCTAAAGCGATAGCTCTAAAGCTTTCGCATCCCGAAGCGGACGCTGCTTATCTTTATGATAAAGAGAAGGATCCCATGGCCCTTCCGCTCGTATGTATCCCGACCACCTGCGGAACGGGATCAGAAGTGACAGGAGTATCCGTACTTACCAGACACGATAAGAAAACAAAGATCTCAATGGTGCACAAAGTATTTCCTGATCTGGCACTTGTGGACGGCAAATACATTAGTTCCGCACCGGACAGCCTTATAGCGAATACCTCGGTCGATGCACTCGCACATCTGCTTGAGAGCGTGCTGAATGCAAAGGCAGATGACTATGTGAGGATGACGGCTGCCGCCGGGCTTGAATGCTGGGGAAAAAACCGGGATATACTTACGGGAGAAAGAAAAAGGACAGCTGCGGACAATGCGCTGCTTATGCGATCTTCTGTTTTGGCCGGCATGTCAATAGCACAGAGCGGAACATCCCTGCCCCATGCTCTCAGTTATCCGCTCACTTACGATCTGGGCATACCGCACGGCCGTGCAGTGGGTTATTTTCTCTCCTCTTTCGTGGCTGCGGCGCCAAAGGAGCAGAGCAGCGGCTTATTAAGGGCCGCCGGCTTTGAAGGTCTTAAAGACTTTGATGATTTTATGAAAAAGGTTCTCGGAGAGTTTGAACTGTCGGAAGAGGAACTGCAAAGATGTTTTGAAATGCTTGAAAACAACAGCGCAAAAATGAATTCAGCTTCGTTTGCGATCGATAAGGAAATGCTTAAGAAGATAATATGGTATAAGTAAAAAAGCTTTTCGGGCAGCAGCCCGGAAGCTTAAACCTAATCGGAGGAAGAACTATGAAAGAGTATGTAATGGGTAACGGAGCGATAGCTCTCGGGGCCCTGAAGGCCGGAGTCAATGTGGTCTGCGGCTATCCCGGAACCCCTTCATCCGAGATCATCGAAACGATTTCAAAATACCCGCATGAAGGTCTGCACCTGGAATGGTCGGTAAACGAAAAGGCAGCACTTGAAGTTGCTGCCGCTGCAGCCTATTCCGGGGCAAGAGCGCTTGTCACCATGAAGCAGGTGGGACTGAATGTTGCTTCGGATCCGCTGATGAGTCTGGCTTATGTAGGAGTGGAAGGCGGACTGGTAGTGGTCTCGGCAGATGATCCCGGCCCCATATCTTCACAGACAGAACAGGACAGCAGGAGATTTGCCGAGTTTGCAAGGATACCTGTTTTTGATCCATGCTCACCCGAAGATGCTTTTGAAATGATACAGGATGCTTTTGAATATTCCGAGAAGTATAAGACTCCGGTGATATTCCGTCCGACTACCCGCGTCTGTCACGGATATGCCTCCGTCGAAGCGGCAGATACATATTCACCGCGTAAATTCGACGGCTTCAAAAAAGATGCCGGCCGCTTTGTTATTTTCCCGCGTCTGTCATATAAGAATCACGGGATCATCGAAGAGAGAAACGTTCGTATCGGTGAAGACTTTTCCTCATACAAGTATAACAGCTCCGAGGGCGCTGCCTCTGCAAAGGCCGTGCTTGCGGGCGGTATCAGCTATATGTATGCGAAGGAATTCTTAAAAGATCACCGCGAAGTAAAACTGATACGTATCGCAACTGCCTATCCTTTTCCGGAAAGCTTTATGCTTAAGGAACTTGAAGGAGTCGACGAACTCCTCTGTCTGGAGGAACTGAGCCCTTATCTCGAAGAACAGGTGCTGAAGCTTGCAGGCAGACACGGACTTAAGCTAAGGGTCTGCGGTAAGCTCACTTCCCATGTTCCGCATATGGGCGAGAACAGCGCGGACAGTATATCGGCTATACTGGAAAAATATCTCGGCATTAAAGCTGATGATACACCCAAACACGGCGATATCCCGCCGCTTCCTGCAAGACCGCCGGTACTCTGTGCGGGCTGTCCCCACAGGGCATCCTTCTATGCGGTCAAAAAAGCGATGGCGGGTCGGAAGGCATATTTCTGCGGAGACATAGGCTGCTATACTCTTGGAAATGCTATGCCGCTCGATATGGTAGATACCTGTCTGTGCATGGGAGCGGGTGTGACCATGGCACAGGGTTTTTCACACGTCGATAAAGAAGGTAAAGCATTCGCATTCATCGGAGACTCGACCTTCTTTGCATCCGGTATGACAGGAGTGGTCAATGCCGTCTTTAATGAGGCGGACATCACGGTCTGCATACTTGACAATTCGACTACCGCAATGACGGGACACCAGCCGCATCCGGGAACCGGAAGGAACATGATGGGAACGGATGTGGGTGCCATGAGTATTCCGAAGATACTGGAAGGCATAGGACTGAAAAAGGTCGTAACGGTCGATCCTCTTGATCTGGAAAAAGCGATCGCGGCGGTAAAGGAATGTGCGGGACTGCGTGGAGTAAAAGCGATAATCTTTAAATCACCCTGCATAGCCATAGAGAGATCGGATAAAAAATGTATCGTGACGGACGGCTGTGTAAACTGCAGAAAATGCATAACTGAAACAGGCTGTCCCGCACTCAGTGATATAGGCGGGAGAGTGAAGATAGATGCTTCGCTGTGTACGGGCTGCACGCTCTGTATGCAGGTATGCCCGGTGGGTGCGATAGGAGGTGGCTGCGTTGACTAAAGACATACTTATCACAGGTGTGGGCGGACAGGGAACCGTGCTCGCCTCAAAGATCATAGCCGCTTCCGCAATGGCGGAGGGCAATATCGTGCATTCTGCCGAAACCATAGGAATGGCGCAGCGCGGAGGCCCGGTCACCAGCCATGTAAGGATAGGTGAGGAGTGTTATTCTCCGCTGATCCCTTCAGGAAAAGCCGATATCATCATCGGTTTTGAACCCTCGGAGGTAGTAAGAAATATCAGTTACCTAAGCCCTGACGGTCTGGCGATAGTAAATACCACCGCCGTAAAACCCGTGACGGAATCCCTGTCGCATTCGGGTTACGACGGAAGTGAGATGATCGAATATCTCAGAAAAAACGTACGCTGTATCTTTGTTGACGGAGAAGCTGAGTGCAGAAGACTCGGTTCTGCCAAATTCTTAAACATCTTACTCTCAGGTGTTGCCTGCGGAACGGGAGAACTCGGAATAAGCAAAGATACCATGCTTGATGAGACCGGCAGGCGGGTTCCGGCAAAGTTTAAGGATGCAAATATCCGAGCTTTTCTGGCAGGTTTCGAAACAGGAAAACAGATCCATAATATCCCCCCTGGGGATTTTTGAAGAGGAGGATGATCATGAGATTAAATGAAACACAGTTAAAACAGGTCGATGCGCAGATCAAACGTCTGACCGCCGGCGACAGCTACTACGGAAATGTTTACCGCAACGCAGGGATAAGCGGTGTAAGCTCGCAGGAGGATTTTGAAAAGCTGCCTTTTTCGAGCAAGGAGGATCTGAGAAATGCTTATCCTCTCGGCATACAGGCTGTCCCCGATGAAGAAGTGGTGCGTATACATTCTTCATCAGGTACGACAGGCAAGCCGGTCATAATACCTTATACCGCAAAAGACGTTGACGACTGGGCAACAATGTTCGCACGCTGTTATGAAACCGCCGGCATCACAGATAAAGACAGGCTGCAGATCACTCCGGGATACGGGCTCTGGACTGCAGGTATAGGTTTTCAGGCAGGCTGTGAAAAACTCGGCGCCATGGCCATACCCATGGGTCCGGGCAATACCGAAAAGCAGCTGCAGATGATGGTCGACCTTAAGGCTACCGTGATCTGTGCCACTTCATCCTATGCGCTATTGCTTGCGGAAGAGATAGAACGCCGCAATATGAAGGATCAGATCTTCCTTAAGAAGGGAGTGATAGGTTCAGAGCGCTGGAGTGAAAAGAAGAGAGATTATATACATGAAAAGCTGGGTATAGAATTATATGATATCTACGGACTCACCGAGATCTACGGACCCGGCATCGGCATAAACTGTGACAAACAGCACGGTATGCACTACTGGGATGATTATCTCTACATAGAGATCATCGATCCGGTAACGGGAAAGACCGTTGAAGACGGTGAGGAAGGCGAGATAGTCATCACCACTCTGGTAAAAGAAGGTGCACCGCTCATCCGTTTCAGAACACATGACCTTTCACGCATCATACCGGGCGAGTGTCCCTGCGGATCAAAGTATCCGAGACTGGACATCATACGCGGCAGGAGTGATGACATGTTCAAGGTTCACGGCGTGAACATGTTCCCCAGCCAGGTGGAAGAACTGCTGGGAACCATAGACGGCGTATCCAGTGAATATCAGATCGACATCGCACACGATGACGAGGTGAACAGGGATGTGATACTGATAACCGCTGAGGCTGAGGGCCGTGTCAATTTTGAGAAGACAGGAAAGCTGATAAGGGAGGCCTTTAAGTCAAAGATAAACGTAACTCCCAGAGTCACCGTGGTTCCCGTCGGTACGCTCCCGCGTTCGGAAAAGAAGACCAGACGTGTATACGATCACAGGGAAGAGTGATAAGAGATAAATGAAACTGATCTTCAGATACATGAAAAAATATAAGGCAGCCATTTTCCTGGCGATCCTTATCAAACTGCTCGGAACCATGTCGGAACTGACGCTTCCGTACATACTGGAATATATGATCGATCATGTTGTCCCCGGGATGGACCTTAAGATGGTCTGTCTCTGGGGACTCCTTATGTTTGCTGCGTCGATACTCTGCAGGCAGCTTAACGTGATGGCAAACAGAAGAGCCATAGACAATGCACACAAGGTAAGCTACAACGTGCGGCAGGATCTTTTCAGGGTCACGGCCAACTTATCCGGTGACAGTTTTGATGAAGTGGGACTTCCGAGTCTCATCAGCCGTATGACTTCCGACAGTTATAATGTCCAGTCGGCAGTGGCGCAGCTGCAGTCGCTGTGCGTAAGGGCGCCGATGATACTGATCGGCGGAGTGATCATGACGCTGGCAATGGATAAGTATCTCGCGATGATACTTGTTATCATGCTGCCGTTTCTGATCATGGTCGTTTTTTTCGTATCTTCAAAGGGTATCCCTTTATATACTTTTGTCCAGAAAAAACTTGATGCTGTGGTACTCATCATGCGTGAGAACATAACAGGTATCAGAGTCGTAAAAGCCCTGAGCAAAGCAGGATACGAAAAAGAACGTTTCGGGAAAGCAAATGAGGAAATGACGGCAAGCGATATAAAAGCAGGTACCGTAATGGCCGTGCCGGGACCCTTTATGCAGCTGTGTCTGAACACCGGCCTGGCCCTGGTAGTGATACTGGGTGCAAAACGCGTGAACGAGGGAATGATAGAACCCGGCGTCATACTTGCCTTTCTGACTTATTTCAATATGATCACCATGGGCGTGATGGGACTCAACCGTATATTTATGAGCCTCTCCAAAGCCAGCGCCAGTGCGGACCGTATCGATGCGGTCATAGGAAAAGGAGAGGAGTGGAAGACAGCGGATGCTCCCGTTTTGAAAAATGATACGGACGCTCATATAGAGTTTTCTTCCGTCAGTTTTTCCTACGGAAAAGAAAGCGGAGAGAACGGAGATTTCGTGGGAGGCAGGCGCGAACGTGCACTTTGCGATATCAGCTTTTCACTCGGGCGCGGAGAGAGTCTCGGCATCATCGGGCCGACCGGCTGCGGCAAGACTACGATCATCAACCTGCTCATGCGTTTTTATGATGCGGATGAGGGAAGCATAATGATAGACGGCAGGGATGTCAGGAGTTTTGAAAAGGATGAGCTGCGGAAGAAATTCGGTGCGGCATTCCAGAACGACTGTGTATTCATGGATACGCTTGGGAATAACATCGATTTCGGGAGGGGATACGGCAGGGAAGAGCTTAAGAATGCCGCAAAGGATGCGCAGGCATACGAGTATATAGAAGGTCTTGACGGAGGAATGGAATACCGTGCGGATATAAGGGGTGCAAACTTATCCGGAGGACAGAAGCAGAGACTGCTCGTGGCAAGAGCTCTCGCGGGAAAGCCGGAGATACTGGTGCTGGATGACAGTTCCAGTGCGCTTGATTACAGGACCGATTCGGATATGAGACGCGCCATCAGGGAGCATCATAAAGAAAGTACGCTGATACTGGTAGCGCAGAGGGTAAGCAGTGTCATGAACCTGGACAGGATCATGGTTATGGACAACGGTAAGTGTGTGGGACTGGGAACCCATACGGAGCTTATGGAAAACTGTCCCGCTTACCGCGAGATATATGAGATGCAGACAGGCTGAACGATTTTGGAGGAAAGATAATGCCGGGACCCGGAGACAGAGGCGGGGTAAAGCAAAAACCTAAAGACGCGAAGAAGACTTTCAGGCGGCTCCTTAAGTATATGATGGAGTACGGAGGGATCTTCTTTATCCTTATATTGTTTGCCTTTGCCAGCAATATAGGTAACCTGCTGGGGCCGGGCTTTGCCGGAAAGGCGATAAATGAAGCATCGGCGGGAGCGGGAGCTGTTGATATGCGTGCCGTTATCCGCTACGGCCTGCTGATGCTTGGCGCTTATGTCGGCAGCAATATACTTTCTTTTCTTGTGAACATCGGTATGATGCGTGTGGGAAGATCGGTTGCGCGAAACCTGCGCAGGGATGTTTTTAACAAGCTTATGGAACTGCCGGTCGGATATTTCGACAAGCATATGGCCGGCGATATCATAAGCCGTGTTTCCTATGATATCGATGTAGTGTGTGTAAGCCTTTCATCGGATATCGTGCAGATACTTACAAGTCTGGTAACCGTGGCGGGAAGCTTTATAATGATGTGCGTGATCTCACCTCCGCTCGTTATGTGCATGATCTTTACGATACCTGTGTCTGTCCTGTTCACCAGATATATGGGGAAAAGGACAAGGCCCCTGTATCGCGAGAGAAGCCGCGCGTACGGAGAGATGAACGGCTTTGCCGAGGAGATGTTCACCGGACAGAAGACCATACTTGCCTATGCGCAGGAAGACCGTGTATGCGAAGACTTTTCGAAGATAAATAAGGCGGCGGCGACAGCTTACAAAAATGCTGACGGACTGGGACTGACCATGGGACCGACCATAGGCATGATCAGCAACTTCGGACTGTCCGCCATAGGCCTGGGCGGTGCGATACTGTATATGTACGGGATAGTCGGACTGGGGCAGATATCGAGCTTCATACTCTACAGCCGCAAGTTCAGCGGTCCGATCAACGAGATCTCAAATATCATCAATGAGATATTCAGTGCGCTGGCAGCGGCGGAAAGAGTATTCCAGCTGCTTGATGAGCAGGAAGAGAGCAAGGATGCGGAATATGCGCTGACACTTGAAAATGCGGACGGATCGGTGGAAGCGGAGGATATAGAATTCGGTTATATCCCGGGAAAGACCATACTTCACGATTTCAACATGGAAGCCAGGCCCGGTGAGACCGTGGCGATCGTGGGGCATACCGGTGCAGGCAAGACAACGATGGTCAACCTGCTCATGAGATTCTATGATCCGCAGAAAGGAAAGATAAGTGTTGACGGCCGTGACATATGCGGGTACACGATGGAAAGCCTGCGCAAGAGCTATTCGATGGTGCTGCAGGATACCTGGGTGTTCAACGGAAGCATATTTGACAATATAGCCTACGGGAAGGAAAATGCAACGCGCGAAGAAGTGACCGAGGCTGCAAAAGCAGCACACATACATAATTACATCATGAAGCTTCCCGGCGGTTACAATACCGTGATCAGCGAGGACGGCGGCAATATCAGCAAGGGGCAGAAGCAGCTGATCACGATAGCGAGGGCTATGCTTTACGATACCGGAATGCTGATACTTGATGAGGCTACCAGTAACGTGGATACGGCTACCGAGCGCAGGGTGCAGGCAGCCATGAAGAAGCTGATGAAGGGCAAGACCTGCTTTATCATCGCCCACCGCCTGTCCACCATCAGAAATGCCGACAATATCCTTGTCATGGAACAGGGGGACGTTATAGAGCAGGGAAAGCATGAGGAACTGATGGAACGTAAAGGCGCATACTATAAGCTGTACAGAAGTCAGTTTGAATAAGGCTGCTAATCTGCCTGTGATAAACCGGCGCCGTCGTTGGATTTTCCGTAAGGAACAGGTCCGAGAGTTGTTGCCTGAGCCGGCTCTGCTAAACGTCTTTCCAGTTCTTCGTCATAGTAAACGTTTGATGAATAGGGTTTGATCCGGATATCTCCTGCAAAGGAAGCTATCTCCACCATATCGTTTACCGCCAGAGCTGAGCGGTCCAGCTGGTCAGGCGTAGTAAGACCGGAATTTACCCATTCTTCCCTTAAGCAATCCGAGGAGTCAAAAAAACGTACCTTAAAAAAGTAAAAGAACAATCCTCCGCCTGAGGAAGGACAGGCAAAAGTCATTTTTGTGATCTTTGCCTGATAATGGACCCCGTTATCCAGGACCTCAATATCTTTTTGTACATTTTTGATATTTTTTATCAGAAGGTGGATAAGCACCCCCCAGAAAAGCAGGCCGACGCTCAATCCTGCTGCCGGAGAGAGGATCGTAAGAATAAGCATGATAAGAAGACCGGCAAAAAGACCGACGAATCTGGTGAAATAATACCTTACATATATCATCTGTTCATTCCCTCCACGTATCTTCCGTAACGGTTTTATCATAGCATATTATCGGAAATGAGTGCAAATCCTGTACAAATATGTTACACTGTTATGCGGAATGATAAATGGGGGTGTTCTCCAATACAATTATATGGTTAAGGAGGAAATACAAGATGACTAATGCGGAAAAGATCAACGACTATCTGGACAGGGCTAAAACCTTTTTCTTTCTGACAACTGACGGGGACCAGCCCAAAGGAAGACCTTTCGGTTTTCATATGCTGGATGATGATAAAGTCTATTTCGGCTGCGGCACTTTTAAGAATGTATTTAAGCAGCTGTCTGCAAATCCCAAAGTGGAAGTGCTTGCGATCATAGGTGACGAGTTTCTCCGCTATGACGGAAACGTTAAGATAGTTAAGGATGAGGCTCTGGTAAATAAGGTACGTGCAGCGATGCCGCAGATCATGGATCTTTATGATAAGAACGGCTGGGAGATGGGGCTGTTCTACCTTGAGAACGGTCATGCCGAGATCCGCGGACTCTTTGATCTGAAAGAGGAGTTTGACGTATAGGAGGAAAACTATGACTACAGACAGGATAATGGTATACAGTAACGGCACAGGCATCGAAAAGGCCATGAACGAGGCGGGACGTTTTGCAAAATATAACGACCTGGGTGATGAAGAAAGCCTGTACCTTACCCTGCTTACGGAAGAGATGCTGGGAATGGTAAAGGGCATAGCCGGAGAATTCGAAGGCTATTTCTGGCTGGAGAAGGAGGACGATGAGTACAGACTGAAGCTCAGAGCGGACACCTATATGGACAGGGAGAAAAAGAAGAAGCTCATCGCAATGTCCGCATCGGGGAAGAACGAGAGTACGGTAGGCATCATGGACATGATAAAGAGTGTGCTTCTCGGAGGCCTGGAAAGAGAAGAAGAGATAGAAACACTGCAGAACGAATATGATGACGGTACGGTCATGTACGGTTCCCTCGGCATGAGGGGGGCGGACGATCTGGACGCTACCGGTTTTGAGTGGTCTCTCCTGCAGTACCGCAGCATGGTCGAGAAGGAAAAGGAAAAACAGAGATCTCTCGGTGCGTGGGACGAACTGGAAAAATCCATAGTCGCCAATATAGCCGATGACGTAAAGGTAGGCGTCAGGGGTGATATAGTGGAACTGACGATAATTAAACATTTTGAAAAACAGGTTTGAGGAGGAGCATATGAGCGGGGTATTTACCTACAAGGCAGATGAAAGGATCGATACGAGAACTGTTGAAAAGTTTTCGGATGAACTTAAGGAGATACTGCAAAAAGGAAATTACGAAATTGAGATAGACATGTCCGATACGGTGTATATTTCTTCGGTCGGTCTGAGAGTGCTCCTTGCAACACAGAAAGATATCGATAAAAACGGCGGAAGCATGGTGATAAGGAAAGCCGGACCCGCAGTGAAGAAAGTTTTTGAGGTGACCGGTTTTGTCAGACTTTTCAGGATAGAAGACTGAGAATGAAAAGACTCGATAAAAAAAACAAAAGGATACTTGTGGGGGCACTGCTGACCTATGCGTTTTTTACGGTGCTCACTTTAGTCCTGTTCATCGTACGGGATGCCAAGACCCTGCCGGTGACATCTGTTATAAACATATCCATGGATATGATCGGGATGATCATGGGCTGTGTGCTTTTCGTTACCTGTCTTATAGATGTGGCGAAAACCGGAGCCAATTACAGGATATACATGTATCTGCTGAATGTCGTGTTCACCGGGCTTATGACCGATGCAATGGCCTGGATGGCTGACGGGATAAGCTCCCTGCGCATCTGCAATATCCTGATCAACACCATATATTACATGTGTACTTCCATGGCGGCCTGTCTCTTCTATCTTTTCATAACCACTCAGATGAAGCTGGGCGAAAAAAGACTGCTCAACATGCGCAGGTTTCTGGATCTTGGTCTTATCATTACCATTGCGGTCATACTTATCAACATACCTTTCGGTTTTCTTTTTACGGTGAGTGAGGACGGAGTATATAAAAGGGAACTGCTGTCGCCTTTGAGCAATATATACGGCTACGTCACGATGATCGCCGCACTCGTACTTATCTCAAAAGAGAAGAAGCAGCTGGAAAGATACAAGATAATAACTTTTCTGCTCTATGCTCTGCTGCCGATAGTCGTCAGTATCTTCTCTACCGTGGTATACGGTCTGTCGATAGGTTATCCCGTGACCATGTGTATCATGCTGCTGATGTACTGTATCATAAACGTAAGCCAGGGCAGGGCACAGGCGGCAAATGCGCGTGATATGGAGGTGGCGTCTGCCATACAGCTGGGCGTGCTTCCGAGGATATTTCCGCCTTTCCCCGAAAGGAAGGAATTCGATATCTATGCGTACATGGATCCGGCAAAGGAAGTAGGCGGAGATTTTTATGATTTCTTCCTTATCGATGAAGACCATCTGGGGCTGGTGATAGCAGATGTATCGGGAAAGGGCGTGCCGGCTGCACTGTTTATGATGATAACCAAGGCTCTTGTAAAAACCAGGTGCCTTGGCGGCGACAGTCCCGCAGAGGCGCTGTATAAGATAAACAACCAGCTGCTGGCATCTACCTCCGATCTCGGAATGTTTGTAACGGTATGGCTGGCCGTGATAGAGATATCAAGCGGCAGGGGTGTTTCCGTAAATGCCGGACATGAACATCCTGCGATACTGAGACACGGCGGCAGTTTTGAGCTTGTGGAATATCCGCATTCACCTGCAGTCTGTGTACTGGAAGATATGGAGTTTGCCGAGAGAGAATTTGAGATGAAGAGCGGGGATGTGCTCTTTGTATATACCGATGGTGTGCCCGAGGCCATGAACCACAGGAGGGAACAGTTTGAAACGGACAGGATGCTGAAAGCACTGAACGATGCAGGCGACGATGATACAAAGGAGATCGTTGAGAGCGTAAAGACGGCTTTGGCGGATTATGTGGCAGATGCCGAGCAGTTTGATGATATAACGATGCTCTGTTTTAAATATCATGGAGGTGCCGGGTCATGAACGAGAAAAGATTCGAAGCGGTATCTTCCAATTTCGAAGAGGCCCAGATTTTTGTTAATGAGCTGCTGAACACTCATGGCTGCCCGGAGGATGTTAAACTGGAGATAGATCTGGCGATAGAGGAGATATTTGTCAATATCGCCGATTATGCATATACACCGGATACGGGTGACGTGGTGATGAAGGCAAATGTCAGTGATGACGGCATGAAGCTGACCCTCATCTTTGAAGACAGCGGTACGCCTTTCGATCCGCTGAAAAACCCGGATCCGGACATCACTCTGCCGGCTTCGGAGAGGCAGATTGGGGGACTCGGCATATTCCTGGTCAAAGAGACCATGGATGATATGTTTTACGAATACAAAGATGGTAAAAACCAGCTGACTCTCGTAAAAGCCTGGTAGCATGAACTGCTATCACAGTCCTTTGCGTTGTGACGCCTTCCCGGACACAAGATGTGCATCTTGCAAAAAATCCCTCTTATATTTATAATAGTATGGCTAATGTCGGATAAAGAGTATTAAGCGCAGAAAAGCTCTTGTGTGAGGAAGAATAAATGAACAATTCGGATATAGGCATAGATCTGGGGACAGCGTCCATACTGGTATATATCAAGGGACGCGGAGTGGTGCTCAAAGAGCCCTCGGTCGTTGCATTTGACAGAGATACAAATAAGATAAAGGCCATAGGCGAGGATGCCAGGCTCATGATAGGACGTACACCCGGCAATATAGTGGCTGTCAGGCCGCTCAGACAGGGTGTCATCTCGGATTATACGGTTACGGAGCAGATGATGAAATACTTCATCAGCAAGGCTTTGGGCAAAAAGGCTTTCAGAAAGCCCAGGATAGCTGTCTGTGTGCCCAGCGGCGTGACCGAAGTCGAGAAAAAGGCAGTTGAGGATGCTACTTACCAGGCAGGTGCCAGGGAGGTGGCCATCATAGAGGAGCCCATAGCGGCAGCGATCGGCGCAGGCATAGATATTTCCAAGCCCCAGGGCAATATGATAGTCGATATAGGCGGCGGTACCACCGATGTCGCAGTCATATCACTGGGCGGTACTGTAGAGAGCGAGTCCATCAAGGTTGCGGGCGACGATTTCGACGAAGCCATAGTCAGATACATGAGAAAGAAGTATAACCTTCTGGTCGGCGACCGTACTGCCGAGGATATCAAGATCAACATAGGTACGGCTTTCAAGACGACCGAGGTTGATTATATGGATGTCAAGGGCAGGAACCTGGTGACCGGTCTTCCCGAGACCGTAAGGGTATCATCGGATGAGACCCAGGAGGCTTTAAAGGAGACAACCTCGAAGATACTCGATACCATATGCGCGGTCCTGGAGAAAACTCCTCCCGAGCTGGCAGGAGATATCGTGGACAGGGGCATAGTCCTTACCGGAGGCGGTGCGATGCTCCGCGGCCTCGAGCAGCTGATAGAGGAACGTACCAATATCAACACGATGACAGCAGATGAGCCCATGACCTGCGTGGCCATCGGAACCGGCAGATATATCGAGTTCCTTGCGGGCTACAACGAGGGGATATAAAGTTATTGCCCTGTATGCCCGATATATAGAGCGGAGGGTTTTATATGCTTAAAGGACTTTATACCGCATATACGGGAATGATACAGGAACAGCAGCGCATGGATAACCTTGCGAACAACCTTGCGAATGCTGATACCACGGGCTTTAAGAAGGAGGGACTTACGTCCCAGTCCTTCGACGCGGTGCTCGTGGATAAGATAAGAGACGATTCTGAACATTTCTTTGCCAGACGCATCGGGCAGGCAAACCCGGGCGTCAAGATCGGCGAGAGCTACGTGGATTTTTCCGAAGGCTCTTTTCAGGTAACAGATGTACCATATGATCTTGCTCTCGGAGGCAAGGGTTTCTTTACCGTTAAGTATACGAATAAAAACGGCGAAAGTTCAACCATGTACACGAGAGACGGCAATTTCCAGCTTACAGAGGACGGTCATCTGGTCACTACGGACGGAGATCCGGTACTTGACCGTAACAATAAAGAGATAGTTGTGGATATGACCAAAGAGTTCGTGGTCGATCAGGAAGGCTATATCATTCAGGACGGCAAGAATATGGCGCAGCTGCAGCTTACTGATTTTGACGATTACAACTATCTGGAGCATTTCGGAGAGAACTACTTCTACCCGGTTGACGGCGCTTCCATGAGGAATGCGACATGTCAGGTGTTCCAGGGTTATCTGGAGACTTCAAATGTGCAGGTGGTATCCGAGATGGTGGAGATGATCACGGTATCAAGACAGTACGAAGCAAACCAGAAGGTAATACAGACATATGACACATCACTGCAGACAGCAACACAGCTGGGCAGGATAGGATCTTAAGGAGGTAGGATATGGTACGTTCTTTATGGGCAGGCGCAACCGGCATGCTGGCACAGCAGACGCAGGTGGATACTATATCAAATAATATATCAAACGTTAACACAGCAGGTTTTAAGGTAAGCCAGAACGAGTTCAAATCACTGCTTTACCAGGAACTGCAGACCAAGACCACTACGGCCAACGGTGAGAAGAAGCCTATCGATTCACAGGTGGGTCTGGGTGTCAGGAGCTCTTCCATAACAACTATCTTCAGGCAGGGAGCTTTCCTTGAATCCGCGAGTAATACGGCGCTGGCCATAAACGGTGACGGTTTCTTTGCGGTAAAGAGAAGAGACGGCAGCACGGGCTATACCAGGAACGGCAACTTTAACCTGGCAGTTACTTCCACGGGACTCGCGCTTACCGATTCCGACGGCAACGCGGTACTCGATACCAAGGGCAAGCCCATAGAGCTTAAGGGCAATTACACTGCAAGTCAGGTGTCTATCAGCGCGGACGGCGAACTGTCCTATCCCGATGAGCAGTTCCAGCCGAAGTCTTTAGGCATGACGATAGGACTGTGGCAGTTCAATAATCCGGCAGGTCTTGAAAAGCTGGACGGTTCGCTCTACCTTGTGACCGGAGCAAGCGGCCCGGCCCAGAACGAAGCAACCGCAAAGGGACTGCAGAAATCAACCATAGCACAGGGTTATATAGAAGGTTCCAACGTACAGCTTGCGGATGAGATGGTGAACCTCATAGTTGCACAGCGTGCATACGAAGCCAACTCCAGAGTCATCACCACGACAGATACCATGATGCAGCAGGCAAACCAGCTGAAACAGTAAGGCGGACAGATAAATGGATATAGCCAATACAAAAGCAATGACGGAATATGCATCTTCTCTCGCGCAGGCCCGGAATACGGACATGCTCCGTTCCGATGCAAAAAAAGCGCAGACCGATGAGGAGATGATGGAGGCCTGCAAGGAATTCGAGACTTATCTGTGGGAACAGGTGGTCAAGTCGATGAAGGACAGTACAAAGGTATTTTCGGGCGAGGAGGACAGCAGTTCACAGCAGGTGGACTACTTTATGGATACGGCGATCACCGATGTCGCAAAAAAACTGACCGAGCAGAATCTCGGCCCGAACAGCCTTGCGATGCAGATGTTTGAGCAGATGAAACGCAATCAGGGCATCAGCAGCGAAGAGCTGATGGAAAAGATAAACAATTCACAGGAGGATGATCTTTAATCACTTCTTTAAAAGGCTACATCGAGCATATAAGTTTTCAGAATGAGGAAAACGGATACACGGTCATGAACCTGACCGCTGAAGACGGGGATATCACCTGCGTGGGGTGTGCCCGTGATTTTTCAGTTGGAGAGACTGTCGAGATGGAGGGCGAATACGTGGAGCATCCCGTATACGGCCGACAGTTCAAGTTTACATCGCTGAAAGCCATAGCACCTGAAGACCGCATCTCGGTCCTGCGTTATCTGAGTTCGGGTGCGGTAAAGGGTGTGGGTCCGAAGCTTGCCGAGAAGATCGTGGAGCGCTTCGGGGATGACACCTTCCGCATACTGGAGGAAGAACCGGAACGTCTTGCGGAGATCAAGGGCATAAGCATGCGGATGGCCATGGAGATAACGGACCGTATGGTGGAGAGGCGTGATGCCAGGAAAGCAGTTATCTTTATGCAGGAATACGGCATAAGTCTCAATCTGGCCACGAAGCTCTACGAGTTCTATGGAATGGAGATATACAATGTCCTGCGGACCAATCCATACAGGCTGGCCGATGACGTGCCGGCGGTCGGTTTCAGGACCGCCGATGCCATCGCAAGGAAGCTTGGGATAGAGGAGGATTCGGTATACAGGATACACTGCGGTGTTGCCTTCGAACTGGAGAGGCTGGCTGCGGAAGGGCACTGTTACTGTCCTGCCCGGCTTTTGTGTGCGGGAGCGGCCGAGCTTCTGGGACTGGATGAAGCTGATATAGAACCCGCCCTTCCGGATATGGCGATGGAGGGAAGGATATACTTAAAAGAAGGCAGTGACGGACTGAGGGTATATTTAAAGAGCTATTATCAGGCCGAACTGTTCTCGGCAAAACGCCTTACGGAACTGAGAGATACTTTCGTGCCGCGGGAGGCCGGCCCGGAAGACAGGCAGAGGCTTATAGAAAGCATAGAAGAAGAGATGTCGATGGAGCTGGAAAGCCTGCAGAGACAGGCACTTTCCGACTGCATGACGAGCGGGGTGTTCATACTGTCCGGAGGCCCCGGTACAGGCAAGACCACTACCATACATGCCATCATAAAGTGGCTGGAGAAGGAAGGCATGGAATTTGCGCTGGCAGCCCCCACCGGCAGGGCTGCAAGACGGATGAAGGAGACCACAGGCTACGAAGCCCAGACCCTGCACCGTCTGCTTGAGATAGGAATGGATGAGGACGGGAACTCAAGGATATACCGCAGCGAGGACAGGGAACCGCTGGAGATCGACACGCTGATAGTGGACGAGGTCAGCATGGTGGATATCCATCTGTTAAGGACCCTGATGAATGCGCTTGTAAACGGGACCCAGCTGATACTGGTGGGCGATGTGGACCAGCTGCCGAGTGTGGGCCCGGGGCAGGTACTTAAAGATATCATGGACAGCGGCGCCTTTGCCGCCATCCGCTTAAAGCAGGTGTTCAGACAGGCAAAAAACAGCCATATCGTATCATATGCCCATATGATAAACAGCGGACAGATGCCTGATCTGTCGGTGAAATACCCCGATTTTTTCCTGCTGGAAAAGGACAGCGCCGAGCTGATACTGGCTTATATCTATCAGCTGGTGAGTGACGTGCTGCCCAGAAAGCTGGGTGTTTCCGGGGCAGATATACAGCTCCTTACCCCCATGAAGAAGGGAAATCTCGGAGTGGAACAGCTCAACAGCTTTATGCAGGAGCACTGCAATCCCCCATCGGACGGGAAAATGGAATACAGCTACGGAAGCAGCCTGTTCAGGGAAGGCGACAGGGTGATGCAGATAAAGAACGATTACGATCTGGAATGGGACATATATGCCGGGAATATCTCCGTGGAGAAGGGAAAGGGCGTATTTAACGGTGATACCGGCATAGTGGATGAGATAAATGCCTATCTGAAGATAATGAAGGTGATATTTGATGACGGCAGGGTGGTCTATTATGAATTCAGCCGTCTGGATGAGCTGGATCTGGCTTATGCGGTCACTGTCCATAAATCCCAGGGAAGCGAGTACCCGGTGGTCATACTGCCGCTACTTTCGGGCCCCCAGATGCTTTTTCACCGGAATATCCTCTACACTGCGGTGACCAGGGCTAAGCAGTGTGTCATCATACTGGGGAGCGCCGCTGCCGTGCACAGGATGGTAGAGACCGAGACGGCAGCGAAACGCTACACTTCCCTGTCGGAAAGGATAAAGGAATTTGAAACGACTTCGTGATCTCCTGTTTCCGCCGCGCTGCGTGCTCTGTGATGAGGTGATCTCTCCGGATGAGGGCGGGTGCTGTGCGGAGTGCAGACCGAAACTTAAGTATATTGATGATCCCTGGTGCCTGAAATGCGGAGCGCCCATAGCCGATGAAGGGGAAAGCTACTGTGCGTCCTGTAAGATAAGGGGGCATCTTTTTACTGCGGGAAGGGCTCTGTACGAATATCCTTCCGTCAGGACCTCTATCTACCGTTTCAAGTATTCCGGCCGGGCCGAATATGCGGAGTTTTACGGAAGGGAGATGGCCCTGAAGCTGAAAAACCAGCTGGAAAAGTGGAAACCGGACGGGCTCATCCCCATACCGCTGTATAAGGGCAGGGAAAGACTGCGGGGGTATAACCAGGCTGAAAGACTGGCCCGTGCCATAGGAAGATATTGCGCCGTCCCGGTTTTTGACAGGCTGGTCTTCAGACGGCACAAAACCAGGCCAATGAAAGAATTAAATGTCAAAGAACGGCAAAATAATCTCAAAGGGGCTTTTATTATTCCACAAGATGTTGTAAAATTAAACAGGATAGTATTGGTCGATGATATCTATACGACCGGTGCGACCATGGACAGTGTGGCAGGGCTCCTTCTGGAAAAAGGGGTCAGGGAAGTGTATACTCTCACACTGGCTATCGGTACCGGCATATAACAGGATAAGGAGATTTGACTATGAACGGAAGCATCAAGAATTGCCGGAAATGCGGGAAGATGTTCAACTATATGATGGGACCTCCCATCTGTCCGGCCTGCAGGGAAAAGATAGAGAAAAAATTCCAGGAAGTGAAGGAGTATGTCAGGGAGCACAAGGCTGCCAGCATGAACCAGATCACCGAGGACTGTGACGTTGAACGCAAGCAGGTAGAGCAGTGGGTAAGGGAAGAGAGACTGGTCTTTTCCGACGAGTCACCCATAAAGCTGCACTGCGAACGGTGCGGTGCCTATATAACCACCGGCCGTTTCTGCGACAAATGTAAAAAAGAGACCGCGAACGATGTGTCTGCCGCGGGAGCAAGGGAAACAGGGAATGCTGCGGAGGCTCCGAGAAATTCCGGACTCCGGATGCATACCTTCAGGAATAACTGATGATAAACGAATCCAGGATAAAACTGATGACCAGGCTGGCTGCCTATGAAGGCGGCGAAGGGAAAAAGAGCATGGCTATCGGCACATATTTCAAAGGGGACTACATAGCCAAAGAGGTCATGAAGTCCATCGTGTTTGCCACTATCGTCTACGGAATAGTGATAGCGGCTTATGTTGTTTATGATTTCGAAAAGTTCATGAAGGACATATATGATATGGACCTTCTGCTGCTTGGCAAGACGCTTCTGATAAGGTATCTGCTCTTTACGGGGGGGTATGCCCTGATAACCTATATCGTATATCTTGTCAGGTATAAAAAAGCAAGGCATTCACTCAGGATGTACTACAATAATCTGAGACGTCTGAATGCAATGTATAAGAAAGAGTAAGGAAACAGGTTTTATGGTACAGTTACTGACGGCAAGGGAATGGCTTAAATCCGTATATTCCCGTTACGAGAATTTCTGCAGACCGGCGCTGAAGTTTCTGCTGGCGCTGGTCTCAATGATGATGATCAATTCAAAGCTAGGTTATTCCCAGGCTTTAAAGAGCGGGGCGGTGACCCTGATCATAGCACTGATGTGCTCATTCCTGCCGCTGAATTTTATCGTTACCCTTTCGGCACTGATAGTACTGCTGCAGCTGTATGCACTTTCGCTTGAGAGCGTGATCATCGCAGGTATCGTCATGCTGGTGATGATGCTTCTGTATTTCAGGTTCGCGGCAAAGGATACGGTACTGATCATGCTGACTCCCTTAAGTTTTATTCTGGGAGTGCCTTATGTGATACCGCTGTGTGCCGGCCTTGTGGCGGCTCCGTCTTCGGTGGTTTCCACAGGCTGCGGAGTGATAGTCTATTACATGCTGAAGGTGATAAGCGTAAACAGGCAGACCCTGCTCAATATGGAGGAGGAGACGCTGCTGGAAAAACTGCGTTTCCTTGCCGATGCTATAATCGATAACCGTGAGATGATGGTGTGTGTTGCCGCTTTCGGTATCACCATCATCGTTGTATACGTGATCAGAAGACTTTCCGTCGATCATGCCTGGACGGTGGCGATCATCACCGGCATGCTCGTTGACGTGATGGTCATACTGATGGGAGACCTCAGGTTCAATACCAGGATATCCGTGGGCTCGCTGGTATTCGGCAGCATCCTGGCTCTGATCGTGGCGGAGATCCTTCAGTTCTTCATATTTAATGTTGATTACAGCAGGACCGAAAAGGTCCAGTTTGAGGATGACGAATATTACTATTACGTCAAGGCTGTACCGAAGAATACGGTAGCCTTATCCGATCCGAAGGTAAAGAAGATAAAGGGACAGGAAAAGAAGAAACAGCCGCCTAAGGAACCTGTGGCTGAAGAAGCGCCGCAGCCTTCCGAAGATAAAAAGGATGCGCCGGAATACAGGGTAAGGAGATCCACAGCCACCAGAGACAAGGCTATGGCGGAGCTGGAAGATATAAGAAAAGTGGCAGCCGCAAGGAACAGGAGACCGGTGCCGGGAAAAAACAGGAAGGGTAATACTTAAGTATCATGCTTGACAGGGTAAGCGGCTTTATCGAAGAGTACATATCGAGTCTTCATATGCCCACGGTCAGTATCACTGACGTGATAGAGATACTTATACTCTCTTTTGTCATATATCATCTGATGTTATGGGGCAGGAACACGAAAGCGTGGTCTTTGTTTAAGGGCACGATCGTGATCCTGGTCTTTTTGCTTATTGCCGTAATGTTCGAGATGACCACCATCATCTGGATAGTGGAACATATACTGCCGACCATGGTCATAGCGCTTGTCGTCGTGCTGCAGCCGGAACTGCGGCGTGCGCTTGAGCAGCTGGGACAGAAGAATATTGTCTTCTCCTTCCTTAATTATGACAGTTCGCGGAGCGGCAGATATTCCGACCATACCATCGATGAAATAGTAAAGGCTTCATTTGCTATGGGCAGGGCCAAGACCGGAGCTCTTATGGTGTTTGAAAGAAACGAGACGCTGATGGAGTATGAAAAGACCGGTATCCCGATCGATGCTCAGGTGACCAGCCAGCTTCTCATCAATATATTCGAGCATAACACGCCGCTGCATGACGGTGCCGTGCTGTTCCGCAATGATCGTATCGTTGCAGCTACCTGCTATCTGCCGCTTTCCGACAACAGATCGCTGTCGAAAGCACTGGGAACCAGACATCGTGCGGCAGTCGGTGTTTCCGAGAATACCGATTCACTTACGGTCATAGTGTCGGAAGAAAACGGCAAGGTGAGCGTGGCCCTGGGCGGAGAGCTTTACAGCGGGCTTACACAGGAAGGCTTAAGAGAAAAACTCGAGCTCATTCAGGACAAGCCGGCTCCCGAGAGCAGAAAGAGACTGAGAGACAGGCTGAAAGGAGGAGACCGGAATGAAAAAGTTTCTGACAAATAATCTGGGTCTCAAGATCCTTGCGGTGGTTATCTCTTTCGTGGTATGGCTGGTGGTCGTAAACTATGACGACCCGGTAAAAACGGCCAGCTTTTCCAATATTCCCATCAAGATCAAAAATGCGGACGTGCTGAGGGAAAAGGGGAAGGTATTTGAAGTAAAGAACGAGCTTAGCAGCATAGGCGTGACGATCACGGCCAAGAGGACCATACTGGACTCGCTGAGTGCCGAGAACATACTGGCTGAGGCCGATGTTTCAAATCTGTCGGTCATGAACACCGTGCCGCTGCAGCTGTCGACCAACAAGAACAACTCGCTTATCGAGTCCATAAAAACAGACACCCCGGTCCTGGAACTTCTGGTGGAGAATCTTAAAGAGATAAGCATTCCCATCACAATGGATGTGCTGGGTGAGCCTGCGGACGGCTATGTGGTGGGTGATGTCACCTACGCTACGAACACGGTCAGGGTATCCGGCCCCGAATCGGTGATAGATAACATCCAAAGCGCCATGTGTTCCATCAGTGTGGATGAGCGTGTGTCGGATATCTCATCAAGCCTGGACATAAACCTCTATGACCGTAATTATGAGAAAGTGGATCATGAAAATGTACGAAAGAACATATCCACCATCAACGTGAGCGTGGCTATACTGCCGACCAAGTCCGTGCCGGTCCTTTACGAGGCCAGTGGCATACAGGCAGACAATTATGTGCTCGTAGGCCAGCCGCAGGGCGATATACCCGAAGTGCTGATAGCGGGACGTCAGAAGGTCTTAAACGACATCAATTATATCCGTGCAGGATACAAGGATGTGAACATTGACGGAAGGACAGAGAGTGTAACGGCCAGGGTGGATCTGGCAAATTATCTGCCGGACGGTGTGAGACTGGTAACGGAGCCGGGAGAGAGTGTTATAGCCAATGTATCCGTGGATATAGAGGAATACCAGACAAAAACCTTTGAGGTGCCGTTTGACAGTTTTGATTACCAGTATTTCCCGGAAGGGTATACTGCCCACATAGTTGATGATAAGGGTAAGGAAGACGGATATGTAAAGGTGAAGCTTTCGGGCCTTAAGTCCGATCTAGAAGCTCTTGATCTGAACCAGATACTGGGAACCGTGCTCCTGACCGACGCCATAGGAGATATGAAAATGCGTGACGACTTTGAAGTGACTGCAGCTGTTGCCGGTACCTACCTGCCGGAGGATATAAGCTTTGTGGAAGCCGAAAAAGTAAAGGTAAGAGTGAGAAAAGAAGACTGATGTGTGTCGGTTGTAAACAGGTGCGGAAAATGCTATAATGAAGTGTTGTTGTATGGGGTTACGCTATGATAAGTAAAAAAGTTACGGTAAAAAATGCTACAGGGCTGCACCTTCGTGCTGCGGGGAATTTCTGCAAGGAAGCCATGAAATACAGTTCCGGCATTACATTTACATTCAAAGAAAATACTTACAATGCCAAAAGCGTGCTGAGCGTGCTGGCTTCGCTGGTCAAATGCGGTGATGAGATAGAGATACACTGCGACGGCGCAGACGAAGAAGAGGCGCTTGCCCAGCTCGTGTCCGCCGTGGAAAGCGGACTGGGTGAATAAAGGAGAGAGAAAAATGCTTAATTACAAACGTTATCAGCGTGTTCCGGTAGACCGTTATCCGGAGCGTACCTGGCCCGACAAAGAAATCGAAAAACACCCGATATGGTGCAGCGTAGACCTGCGAGACGGAAACCAGGCACTTATCGATCCCATGGTTGTGTCTGAGAAGATAGAGTTTTTCAACTATCTGGTAAAGCTTGGTTTCAAGGAAATAGAGATAGGTTTTCCCGCAGCCAGCCAGATAGAATACGATTTCCTGCGTCAGCTGGTTGAGAGAAAACTGATACCGGATGACGTGAAAGTACAGGTGCTTTCGCAGTGCAGGGAAGAGCAGATAAAGAAGACTTTTGAGTCAATAAAGGGAACGAAGCAGGCTATAGTACATATATACAACTCCACTTCCACACTCCAGAGGGATGTGGTGTTCAATGCGGATAAGGAAACGGTGAAGCAGCTGGCACTCAAGGGTACACAGATGGTCATCGACAATATGAAGGATTATGACGGTGAGGTGACACTTGAGTATTCTCCCGAGAGCTTTACCGGTACCGAGCTTGATTATGCACTTGAGGTATGCAATGCAGTCATAGGTCTGTGGAAGCCCACGAAAGAAAAGCCGATGATCATAAATCTGCCTTCCACTGTAGAGATGACAACACCGAATGTTTTTGCCGACCGCATAGAGTATTTCAACAACAAGCTCGATAACAGGGAAGCTGTTGTGATATCCGTTCATCCCCATAATGACAGGGGAACGGGTGTGGCTACTGCAGAGCTCTCGCTGCTGGCAGGCGCCGACCGTATAGAAGGTACTCTTTTCGGAAACGGAGAGAGGACAGGTAATGTGGATATCATCAACCTTGCATATAACATGTTCTCACAGGGGATAGACTGCGGACTTGAGCTTACGAATATCAATGAAGCCATCGAGCTGTACGAGCGTACCTGCAAGATACCCATCCATCCCAGACATCCCTATGCAGGCAAGCTTGTATTTACAGCATTCTCCGGTTCTCATCAGGATGCGATCAACAAGGGCGTTCATGCGATGATCGAGAGAAAGTCAGAGATCTGGCAGGTTCCTTATCTGACCATAGATCCCGCGGATATAGGCAGGGAATACGAACCCATCGTACGTATAAACTCCCAGTCCGGAAAGGGCGGTGTGGCCTTCGTTATGGAGACCTATTTCGGCTTCAAGCTGCCGAAGCCCATGCAGAGGGAATTTGCGGATGTGATACAGAAGCTTTCGGAATCCAGAGGAGAGGTATCACCCGATACCGTAATGGAGAAGTTCAGGGAAGAGTATCTTAAGAAAAACGAACCCATACATTTCAGAAAACTCAAGGTAGACGATCTCTCGGAAGAGACGGAGTCGGAGTTTGATACGGGTGTGCATGTGACCTATACGGATCATGATATTGAGAAAGGCCTGGATGCCGTAGGTAACGGCCCCATTGATGCGGTGCTCCGCGGTATCAGGGAGAATTTTGATGTCCGTATCAAGATACTTGATTACGAAGAGCATGCGCTGCAGAGCGGTGCCAACTCACAGGCTGCGGCTTACATCCATATGCTCAATGAGGATACCGGCGAGGTGACTTACGGTGTAGGTGTAAGCTCCAATATCACCAGGGCGTCGGTAAGAGCTATATTCTCGGCGATAAACAGACTGGGTATAGGTGCGTGATATGACTAAGGTAATGGTAACGGGCTGCAACGGACAGCTGGGCAGGGCCCTGAAAAAGCTTTACGATGCAGATCCGGAATACAGCTATATAGGGACTGACGTGGGAGAACTGGATATCACCGATCTTACGGCAGTCAGGGATTATGTCTCAGGGCTTATGCCTGATGTGATCATAAACTGTGCGGCGGCCACAAATGTGGACGGATGTGAAAAGGATACGGATCTGGCCTACAGGATCAATGCCATAGGCCCAAGAAACCTGGCGATAGCTGCAAAAAGCTGTGGCGCGGAACTGGTCCATATTTCGACGGATTATGTCTTTTCGGGTGAAACCGCCGAAGCTCCCAGAAACGAATTTGATACGGTTGGCCCTAAAAGCGCCTACGGCAGGACCAAGCTTGCCGGGGAAGAGTTCGTACGCGCTTTTGCGGACAAGTACTATATCATACGTACGGCATGGCTGTACGGAGAAGGAAAGAATTTTGTAAAGACCATGCTGGCCATAGCCGAGAACCATGACAGAGTAAGCGTGGTGGATGACCAGCTGGGCAACCCTACTTCAGCCATGGAGCTGGCGAGAGCCATATATAAACTGGTACCTACCGGTGCCTATGGTCTGTATCACGGTACCTGCGAGGGCATATGCAGCTGGGCTGATTTTGCGGAAGAGATCTTTTCGCTTGCAGGAAAGAATGTAAGCGTGGAGCGTATCAGTTCGGAAGAATATAAAAAAAGATTTCCGGAATCTGCGAGCAGACCGGCTTATTCCGCACTTGACAATATGATGTTTAGGCTGGGAACGGATATACGTTTTGCCGGGTGGAAAGATGCCCTGAGAGAATATCTTGTGGGATTAGTAGGGTAATAAAACATGGCATACGAGGAATGAGAACAGTATGCCGATCGCTGCACCGACAAGTACCTGCAGCGGAGAATGTCCGAGAAATTCCTTGAGTTTATCTTCGGCACTGAGGTTGTCTTCACCGAGACGCTCAAAGCTGTCGATCATCTCGTTTAAGACTTTGGCCTGCTTGCCTGCCTGACGGCGGATGCCCAGAGCATCGTACATGACTATGATGGCAAGAGCGGCTGCGAGTGCGAATTCGGTACTGCCGGGACCCAAACGTATGCATATTGCACCTGCCAGACCGCATACGGTAGCAGAATGCGAGCTGGGCATACCACCCGTACCTACAAGGCGTTCGGCACTGAATTGTCTGGTGATGACCGTGTGCAGAACCGTTTTCATGACCTGAGCAAACAGCCATGAAAGAACTGCGGACATAAGAGCTGCATTTGTAATTATCTCGTCGATAGCACTCATGTAGATAATTATAAACGGAAGACATAAAAAAAACAATATATAATTTACGGAGGAAGCGAAGTGGACAAGACAGATAAGATATATGTTGCAGGACATCGCGGACTTGTAGGAAGTGCGATCGTCCGGAGTCTTAAGAGAAGCGGATATGAAAACATAATCGGAAGAAGCCACAAGGAACTGGATCTGACGGAACAGGCAGCGGTAAGAAAGTTCTTTGAAGAAGAGAGACCTGACGTGGTAGTACTGGCTGCGGCAAAGGTGGGAGGCATAAATGCAAACAATACCTGCCCCGCGGAATTCGCATACAGCAATATGCAGATACAGTGCAACGTCATAGAGTGCTGCCATCAGTACAAGGTGAAGAAGCTGCTCTTTCTCGGAAGCACCTGTATATATCCGAGGATGGCTCCGCAGCCCATTCCCGAAGATGCCCTGCTGACCGGACCGCTGGAAGTTACGAACGAAGCATACGCCATAGCCAAGATCGCCGGTCTTGAGATGTGCAAGTTTTATAAGAGACAGTACGGTGATAATTTCATAAGCTGCATGCCCACCAATCTTTACGGACCTCATGACAATTATGAACTGCAGGGTTCGCATGTGCTGCCGGCAATGATCAGGAAATTCCATGAAGCAAAGACTGGCGGTGCACCCGTTGTTGAACTGTGGGGAACGGGTTCACCTTTAAGAGAATTTCTCTATGTAGATGATATGGCCGATGCCTGCGTATTTTTGCTGGAGAATTATGACGGAGAGCAGCATGTAAACATCGGAACGGGCAAGGAAGTTACGATCAGACAGCTTGCGGAGATGATAAAGGAAACGGTAGGTTACGAAGGCGAGATCGTCTGGAACAAAGATATGCCGGACGGTACACCGAGAAAGCTTACCGATGTGACCAAGCTTCATGAACTCGGCTTTACACACAAGGTGGAGCTGGAAGAGGGAATAAAGCTTGCATACGACTGGTTTAAGGAAAACATAGACAGTGCCAGAAAGTAATAATGAAAAAGTAAGCGTGATCGTTCCGGTCCATAACGCCGAGAAGTACCTGGCAGAGACGATAGGTTCCATTTTAAACCAGAGTTATAAAAATCTCGAGGTACTGATAGTTGACGACGGGAGCAGCGACGGGAGTATGAAGATCGCTTCCTCCTTCGGGGACGAACGCATAAGACTTCTGTACAATACCGGAAGACATTCCGCGGCTGATGCCCGTAATATGGGGATCAGGGAGGCGACAGGCAGATATATCGCCTATCTCGATGCGGATGATATCTGGGATGAGAAAAAGATCGAAAAGACTCTCGGCTTTATGTGGAGAGAGGATGCGGCTTTCGTATATACCGCATATGAATTCGCGGATGAAAATGCGAAGGGGACAGGCAAGGTAGTCCATGTGGCAGACAGGCTGGATCATAAGCATGCTCTGTCGCGGACCATCATCTTCACTTCCACCGTCATGTTCGATATGACAAAACTCAGTAAGGAACTGATATACATGCCCCATATAGAAAGTGAAGACACTGCCTCCTGGTGGAATGTTCTCAGGAGCGGAGTGGTGGCGAGAGGGCTTGACGAAAGCCTGACACTGTACCGCAGAAGTGCTTCTTCGCTTTCTTCAAACAAGATCGTTGCGCTGAAGAGGATATGGAGACTGTACCGGGTCCATGAAAAAATGGGGATACTGCACAGCCTTATATGTTTTGTGAGCTGGGCGGTAAGGGCTGTGGTCAGAAGGATATAATGAAAAAGTTAGAGACATCGAGACGAATAATCATACTGTTTCTTTCATTCCTGAGTATTGCCGTTCAGGTGGCGGGTTTTACACTTGTATGGTATCGTTTTTATAAACCCGTTTTAAAAAATGATTACGGTGTTCAGTTCTGGATAAAGGGTGATATACTCCTTATCTCGGTTTATGCTGTCCTGCTGATACTGTTCTCGAGGATGTACGGCAGTAACAGGATAGGATATCTTAAAGCCTGGGAAGTCTTTCTTTCCGGCATGTTTACCACCTTTTTCGCCAATGTGATAATCTATGCGGTCCTAGCGCTTATGGCCGCAAAACTCATAACCAATAAGTATATACTGATACTTACGGGAGCGGCGTTGCTCTGGCATCTGATATGGACGGGTATATCCCAGGGCATCTATGCCATGCTCTTTCCTCCGAGAGACCTGCTTCTGGTCACGGGTGAGCGTCCGCACGAGGGCATACTTCAGAAGTTTGCCACAAGACCGGATAAATACAATATCTGCAAGACCATGTGCATTAGCGAAGGTGTGGAGAAGATATGTGAAGAGATAGAGAAAAGATATGACGGCATGGTCATCTGGGATCTCCCCATGAAGGACAGGAACTTCCTGATGAAATACTGCTACGGACGTTCGATACGCATGTATCTGATGCCGAAAATACCGGATGTACTCATGAAGGGTACCGAGGAGATGCACATCTTTGATACTCCCATGTATCTGATACGTGAATACGCGCTCTCCGTGGAGCAGAGAGCAGCCAAGCGACTGATAGATATAGTATGCTCGCTCATTCTTATCGTCGTGCTCTCACCTTTCATGCTGCTTACGGCAATTCTTATAAAGCTTACGGACAGGGGACCTGTACTGTATAAGCAGGTAAGATGTACAATCGGAGGAAAGGAGTTTAAGATACTCAAGTTCCGGAGCATGAGGGTCGATGCGGAAAAAGACGGCGTTGCAAGGCTTGCATCAAAGGACGACGACCGTATCACCCCGATAGGTAAATTCATAAGGGCAGTGCGTATAGATGAGATACCGCAGCTGTTCAATATACTTAAAGGTGATATGTCTTTCATAGGTCCAAGACCGGAAAGGCCGGAGATAATCAGACAGTATGAGGAAGATATGCCCGAGTTTGCATTCCGCATGAAAGTAAAAGCAGGGCTTGCAGGTTATGCACAGGTATACGGTAAGTACAATACCACACCTTATGACAAACTGAAGCTGGATCTGACTTATATAGAAAATTACAGCGTATGGCTGGATCTGAAACTGATGCTGCTTACACTGAAAACACTTTTGAAACCTGAAAGTACGGAAGGTGTAGAGCAGGGACATGTGACTGCGGAGAAATAGGATGGACGGAATGAGTGAGAGCATGGATATAAAAAGATTTGTGCTCATCAGCAGAAAACGCATATGGAAGATATTTGCCGCGGCGGCTGTATGTGCTGTGGCCTGTGCCGTCGTATATCTGCTGGCCACCTATGTATTCGCCGGGAGTTTTCCGTACAGATGCAGTGCGTTCTATTACATCGATTTTGACCAGAGGACGGCTAAGGAAACCCAGCTTTATTATAACGACTTTACCTGGAATGATGTGATAGATTCGGATATGATCGCAGGCCGTGCTTCACAGATCTGCGGCGAAGCCAAGGAAGAGATAGCCGGGGCCACGAGCATACCTACCAGTACCGACATAAGGATGATACGGGTATATGTGGATATGCCGGATGCCGAAACTGCGGAAAAGGTCCAGAAGGCGCTTGGAGAGGCGCTTGCCGCATTTGCCGCTGAAGCTGAGGGCTTTGAAGCGATAAGGCAGTGGGACTATGAAGGGGCAGCTCTGCTTAAGCCTGAGAATCACTGCTTCAGATGGACAGTGTTCGGCGTGGTATGCGGTCTGATCGCAGGCTTTCTGCTGCTCATGTATGATGCTGCGAAGGATGACGGACTGTATATAGAATATGATGTTAAAAGGTTTTGCGGACGCACGGCTGCGGCGGTACTTTTCAAAGACGGCAGCGAGGATAAGGAAAGGATACGTGAGTTTTTCGGAAAACTGCTTAAAACTGCAGGGAGCGTGGCTCTGAGCTGTTTTGAGAAAGAAGATGCAGCGAGGGTCAGTAAGGTGAAAGAACTGATACCTGCGGATTTCAGCGTAAATGATGATGCTGATACGGTACTGCTGATCGCAGGCTGGGGAGAGCATGGCAGAAGATTAAGACAGTATGCAGATGAACTGGAGCTGCTCGGGAAAAAGGCACTGATCGTGATAGCGGATGCGGACAGAAAGTTCTTCAGGAAATATTATGAAGTTTGAGACACTTATATCTGCGGTAAATAAAGACAGTTCACTGCCTGCGCTTATGGGCATAGAGGGCAGTGCGGTACTGATCGACCAGACGGATCACGAGCTTGATGAAGTGACGGATACGGATAAAGCACATGTACGGATCTATCACAGAAACGAACGCGGTGTCGGAAAGAGCAGAAACCTTGCGCTTGAGAAGGCCGAAGCTGATATAATACTTTTTTCCGATGAAGACATAAGGTATGAAGAAGGCTATAGCACAAAGATAATCAAAGCATTTGAAGACCATCCGGAGGACGTACTGTTCTTCAATGTAAAAGTCTGTGAAGAGAGAAGGACCTACCACACGGACGCCGAAAAAAAGGTCGGTTATTTCAGCCTCGGAAGATATCCCGCTTATGCGGCTGCGATGAGGCGTGAAAAGATAATAAATGCAGGAATAAGATACTCACTCCTTTTCGGAGGAGGTGCGAAATACAGTAACGGCGAAGACTCACTCTTTTTTATGGATTGTGTGAGAGCGGGACTGAAGTTAAAGGCCCTGCCCATTGAGATAGGTTATGAAGAACCGAGGGAATCAACCTGGTTTTCCGGCTACCACGAAAAGTTCTTTTTTGACAGGGGCGTGCTGTATCATTTCCTTTACGGAAACCTTGCCTGGCTGTGGGGTGCCAGATTTGTGTTTTCCAAGAGAAAGATCATGTGCATGGATATAAAGCCGCTTAAAGCGTATAAGTTATTACTTGGCGGTATCAGAGAAGGAAAGAGCATAGGCTGTAAGTAGAGGGAGGCAATCGATTGTTCGGAGTGATCCTGTATATCATGATAAGCATTGCAGCTGTCATGATAGCCGGAAAAGTGAAGAACAGCGCGGGATACGCACACTATCCTGCCGGTACCAGACAGGGGTATATCAATATCATATGTCTGACGGCATTGTTTTTCGTTCTCTTTATCCCCTCTGCTCTGCGTATACATACGGGTAATGATTATTTTACCTATATCATACGTTTTCATGATGCTTACACCGGAAACCATATTGTTACGGAACCCGGTTTTAACCTGATTGTAAAAGCGGTATATACGTTCCTGGATAAGGAGATATTTCTGCTGATATTTGCGATATTTGCCTTCCTTACCGTATTCGCATTTATACGGGGGATGTATCTGCAGAGCAGTGATCTTGGGCTGACGGTATTTCTGTTCATGGCTTTCGGACTGTATTTCCAGACCTACAATACTGTAAGGTATTATCTGGCGCTCGGCATACTCTTATGGAGCATGTATCATGTCACGAAAGGCAATTATGTGAAATTTGTACTGCTGGTACTGCTGGCAGCCATGTTTCATAAAACCGCGATATGCGCGCTGGTGTTCTATCCTTTCTGCAGACTTAAGTGGAACAGGATAACGCTCGCGATACTTACGCTGGGAGGGATAAGCGGCCTGCTGTTTAAAGATGCTTATCTTGCATTGTTTTTAAAGCTGTATCCGTCCTATGTCAATGAAGAAGATTATTTAAGCTCAGGAAGCATCAGCTGGGTAAATATACTGCGTTGTGTGGCCGTGCTGGCTCTGGGCATATATCTGTACGGACCGGTCATTAAGAAAAATGCGACTCTGGCTTTTTATATGAAACTGAATGCCCTGGCGCTGATCTTTTACGGCTGCTTTTGTTTTGTACCTTTTGCTTCAAGGATAGGTTATTATATGAACATATCGCAGATACTGCTTTTGCCGGGGATATGCACGTCTCTTGAGGGAAAGAAGAAAAAGATACTGACGGCGCTGATAATGGCAGCAGGTACGGTATATTTTGCATTCTTTTTATATAAGGCATTCGGGGATGTAGTAAGGGTACTGCCGTACAGCACCTGGATGAATTATCCGGGAAGCATGGACGGTTTATCATATGTGAAGGTGACGGGATGAAAATAAGATTTTCTGTGATAGTGGTGTGTTTAAACGCCGGAGAAGAACTGAAAAAGACAGTGGACAGTGTACTTATGCAGAGATATCCTGCGTATGAGCTGATAGTTAAAGACGGCGGATCGACTGACGGATCGCTGGATGCTATCGCAGGTGACGAGCGTATCAGGCTTGTTGTCAAAGAAGACAGTTCGATATATGACGCTATGAATCAGGCGGTGAGTCTGGCAAGAGGAGAATATCTTATATTCTTAAACTGCGGTGATTATTTTTACAATGAACTGGTGCTGTCCAGAGTGGCAAAGGAAACACTTAAGTACAGGGCAGATATTTTTTACGGGGATCTTTACAGGAGAAAACTTGCCAGTACGGACATCTCCCCGGATAAGGTAAATGATTTTCTGCTTTTCAGAAACGTGCCGAATCACCAGGTATGTTTCTATGACAGCAGACTGTTCGGCAAACGCGCCTACAAGACAAAATATACAGTGCGTGCGGACTATGAGCACTTTCTCTACAGCGTAAAGAGCGAAGGTGCAAGATGCAGACATATGAATATAACCGTATGCTCATATGAAGGTGACGGCTTCTCTGAGACCTCAGAGAATAAACAGAAGGCAAAGGAAGAACACAGGGAGATCACAGAAGAGTATCTGGGGAAGAAGGTATATCTGTACAGATTTCTTATGATCATAACACTGCAGCCGCTCAGAGAGAAGCTGGCGCAGTCGCCGCTGTTCTCATCGCTGTATCATAAACTGAAGGGCAGACTTTATGGAAAAGCTTAGGAAAAAAGTTTTATGGGTCTGCAACCTTATGCCTGCATTCGTGGCAAGGAAGGCAGGCCTGGGGAGAGCGCAGAATAAAGAAGGATGGATAAGCGGAGCTGCGGAAAAAGTAAACGGATCAGATGAGCTTACCCTTGCTGTTGCTTTTCCTGTAAAGGATGACGAGAAGCTGAGCGGTATGGCAGGTAACGTGAGGTATTACAGTTTTTACGAGGATACCGATCATCCGGAGGAGTACGATCCTTCTCTCGAAGCATCGATAGGAAGGATATGCGAAGAGTTCAGGCCCGATGTGATACACTGCTTCGGGACAGAGTATCCGCATTCACTGGCCCTGCAGAAACTGGGAGAGTGGAAAGATAAAGTGATCGTTCATATCCAGGGTGTTATGGAAAGCTGTGCAGCAAGGTATTACGGCGGACTTGACGAGTCTGTAACGGACCGCGCGACCATACGCGATCTGATACGCGGAGACAGTCTCTGGAGACAGAAAGAAAAATATGAGAAAAGAGCTGAAAGAGAAAAAACGGTACTGTCTCTGGCAGCATATGCCTGCGGACGTACAGCTTTCGACAAGACATATGTGGAGAGCATTAATCCGACATGTACTTATCTTGCTCTGAATGAAACCCTGCGTCCCGTATTCTATACAAAGCTGTGGGAAAGAGATGCGATCGTAAAACACCGCATATTCATGTCGCAGGGGAATATCCCGTTAAAAGGACTTCACACTGCGATAGAGGCTCTGGCTATCGTAAAGGAAAAATATGAAGACGCGCATATAGTCGTGGCAGGTGACGATATAGTCGGAAAGCCTTTTTATAAGATACCCCAGTACGGAAAATATCTGAAGTCGCTGCTGGAGAGACTGAAGCTTTCCGACAGTGTGACATTTATGGGACAGTTAAATGAAAACGAGATGTGCGAAGAGTATCTGGAAGCAAACGCCTTTGTGCTGGCATCCTTTACGGAGAACTCTCCGAATTCTCTCGGTGAGGCAATGCTTCTGGGTGTGCCGTCCGTAGTTTCAAAAGTGGGCGGTGTGCCTTCAATGGCTGAGGAAGATAAAGAAGTACTTGCATTTGAAGCGGGTGATGCAAAGGGACTGGCTGAAAAGATATGCAGACTGTTTGGCAGTGATGAACTGCAGGATGAACTGAGGATGGCTGCAAGAAAAAGAGCCATACTCACTCATGATGCAGAGGCAAATTATAAAATGCTTTTGTGGATATACGATAAGATATGACCTTTGTATTCTTAACAAACTACATGACACATCACCAGCTGCCGCTTTATACCCGGCTGAGGGAAGCTCTCGGTGAAGACCTTCATCTTATTGTTACCGATAAGATGGAGAAGGAACGTGTTGATATGGGCTGGTCCATAAACGCCGAAGAGATCCCCGGATACATGTATATGGACGATGATGTGGAGAAAGCAGAGAAGCTGATTCGTGAATGCGATGTGGTGCTGTGCGGCGGTGCGGATGATTATTTCCTGCGGGAGAGACTTGACAGGAAAGCCTTTACGCTCAGATATTACGAAAGGCTTTTCAAGGATGGCTATTGGCATGCTTTTACTCCAAAGGCCTTTTCCAAAAACAGGAACAGACATGTGAGGCTCAAAAATGATCCCGTATATCTTTTGTGTGCCGGAGCTTATGTTGCACATGATTTTAACCTGATAGGTGCATATCCGGACAAAAAATATAAGTGGGGTTATTTTACGGAATTCATTGAATATGATGAAGAGAAACTGAAGAGAAAGTACAGGGGTGAAACCAGGATACTGTGGACGGGCAGGCTGATAGACTGGAAGCATCCGGAACATGCGGTCTATGCGGCTGCTAAATGCGTAAAAAACGGTTACGATATAACGCTTACCATGATAGGCGAAGGTGAAGAATCGGCAAAGCTGGATGAAATGATAAAGGAATACGGCCTGGAAGGCTGCGTGATAAGAAGACCCTTTATCGCACCTTCGGAGGTAAGAGAGGAGATGCTTCGCAGTGATATTTACCTTTGTACCAGCGATTTTAAGGAAGGCTGGGGAGCGGTAGTAAATGAAGCCATGAACGCAGGCTGTGCAGTAGTGGGATCCTCCGGCGCAGGAGCAGTGCCGTTTCTCTTAAAGCATGAAGTAAACGGTCTGGTTTATCCCTCAGGCGAAAAGGATATACTTGCGGAAGCTGTTTTTGCATTGTGTGACGATCCTTCTTTAAGAGCGAGGTTCGGTCTTGAGGCATACAGGACCATAGCTTCAGACTGGAATCCCGGGAAGGCGTGTAAGAGGCTGCTGAAATTCTGTGAGGCGAAGCTGGAAGGCAGGGACTATACTGCCGAAACAGGACCGATGTCAAAAGCGGAGGTCATAAGACCTAAGAACGGGTGGATGAGTTGCTTATAACTTTTGTATCAAATTATTTCAATCATCATCAGAGAGCTTTTTGCGATGCGATGAGTGCGATCCCCGAGGTGGAGTTTACTTTCATTCAGATGGAGGAAATGGAAGAGGAACGCATAAGGATGGGATGGGCACCGGATGTATCGGCCTTTCCTTATGTGCTCAAATACAGCGGAAATGAGGAACGCTGCAGGAAGCTGATGACGGATTCGGATATGACCATATTCGGCGGAGTGGATGAGAGGCTTGCATATGAGAGACAGGACAGGGGAAAGGCAACATTAAGATACAGCGAGCGTATATATAAAGAAGGACAGTGGAAGTTCATATCTCCAAAAGGTCTGATAAAAAAGAACCGGGATCATACCAGATATAAGGGTATGCCCGTATATCTCCTGTGTGCGGGAGGATATGTGGCTTCGGATTTTTCACTGATAGGTGCATATCCCGATAAAAAATATGTTTGGGGATATTTTCCCGAAGTGATATCTTACGATACCGCGCAGCTGCATTCACAGCGCATTGATGACGGAACGATAAGACTGCTCTGGTGCGGCAGGATGATAGACTGGAAACATCCCGAGGCTGCGCTGGATGTTTGCAGATATCTGGAAGAGCGCGGGATTAAATGCGTTCTCGATTTTGTCGGCGGCGGAGAACTTGAGGAGCATATAAGAGAAGAAGCATTGAAGCGCGGCGTTCCGGGACTTGCGCATTTCAACGGTTTTAAAACACCGGAAGAAACCAGAGAGTATATGAGAAGAGCCGACATATTCCTGTTCACCAGCGACTATAAGGAAGGCTGGGGAGCGGTGCTGAATGAAGCAATGAACAGCGGCTGTGCAGTTGTGGCATCTCATGCGATAGGTGCGGTTCCGTATATGCTTAAGCATGGTGTTAACGGTATGGTATATAAGAGCGGAAACAGCCGTGAAGCCGGAGAGTATGCATATAAGCTTGCCAAAGACAGGAAGCTTCGGGAAAGACTCGGATATAATGCCTATGATACGGTGGCGCAGTACTGGAATGCCGGGTACGGAGCAGAGAGGCTGTATGCTTTTATAAGACACATACTGTATGCGGAGGAATGGACGGCGGAAGAAAAAACTATCCTGCCGCATCCGATGCAGAAGGCACCGGAGCTGGCCCCGAAGGACGGCTACAGATTTACAAGAGGATAAGATAATGAATGTTATTGCTACAGGTTTTGCTTTTTCTTTTGCATATGACGAGAAATACGGGACTTCTGCGCAGCTAAGCGGAGGAACTGATATCGGCAGGCTGGAGATCTATATGAAGAACATGATAGTCTCGCTGATCTCAATAAAAAAGCAGAATCCGGATGATGAGGTAATGCTCATCGTAAACACGCAGATCCCTGAAGTTTTTGAAAAATATGCAGGTATGCTTAAAGAAAACGGTGTTGTGATAAGAACTCTGGAATACGACTGTTTCAGATTTCCGGAGGATTTTCCATGGTCGCTGGCAGCTTTTAAACTATGTGTTCTGAAATATCTTTCGGAGTCGGAATATGAAAGGGCGATGATAATAGACTGTGATACCTACACGGTGCATCCCTTTGATGAACTCTGGAAAGAGGCTGATCACGGACTTATGCTCTATAATCTGGGGCATTCCTATGAGCATGAAGAAAGACAGATAATGAGAAAGACCTATGCGCGTCTTTATTCTGAGGGCAGTGATCATATAGTACATTACGGAGGTGAATTCATCTGCGGCATCAGGGATGATCTGAAGGCCTATGCAGAGTGCTGTCAAAAGGTATTTCTGCGTATGGAGGAATGCGGTTTTGATGTGGACAGACTAAGGACCAATGACGAAACCGTCATGGCATTTGCTGCGGCTGAGTATAAGAAGACAGGAGCCGTTGTCGAGGGCGGGGCATATATATACAGATACTGGACAGAAAAAAAGTTTTATCTGGTATCCACCAATGCGTTTTATAATCCGGTATGCATATGGCATCTTCCGAGTGAGAAGAACAGAGGATTTTTGATAATGTATAATGAGTTCATAAAGAAAAAGGCTTTTCCTGATATCGACAGGGCAGCAAAGATCTTCGGTATCGTAAAGGCAAAACGGCCGTATCCTCTGGCAACGGCTTATGCGCAGTGGGTCAGGAGCAGATCAAAAAAATAACGGGGGTTTACAATGATATCGGTCATCGTTCCGGTATACAACAAGGAGGAGTATCTGGGACGCTGCATAGACAGCGTGCTTAAGCAGAGTTATGCCGATCTGGAGCTGATACTGGTTGATGACGGTTCGAAGGATGGCAGTGCCGGGATCTGCCGTGAGTATGAAAAAAAGGATAAGAGAGTAAGGTTTTTTTCAAAGGAAAATGGCGGCGCATCCAGTGCAAGAAATCTCGGTATAGAAAAGGCATTGGGGGAATACATAGGTTTTGTGGACGGTGATGACTGGATAGAAAACGATATGTATGAAACTCTCTTTAACGAACTTGCAAAACACAGGGATGAAAAAAACAGACCGCATGTGGCGCAGCTAATGAGCGTAGACCATGCGCCGGATCTTACACTGATAAAAGATGCGGATCAAAATGACGGCAGTGTAAAGCTAAAGAAGAGAGATGATTATTTCCGTGAACTGATAATGCATACAGGTGATTCCTCTTTCTGTACAAAGCTCTTTGATGCTGAGTTCATAAAGGGTTATAAGTTTCCCGAAGGAAAAAAGAATGAGGATTTTGCTCTGCTTGTGGAAATGATGCCGGGACTGGAAGCAGGTATCATCACGATAGGAAAGACAGGATATCATATCTATCACAGTGAGGAAAGTGCCACACGCGGAAGCTATGATCAGAAGCTCTACGAGGATATGATGTATAATGCTTTCGGAGCATACAGGTATGCCAGAGATCATTATCCGGAATATATCACGGAAGCTGCACGGTTCAGACTGGTGCAGGCTTATGATTTTCTCCTGCACATACCTGTGGAGCGTATGACTGCAGATAATGCATTTTACATGCGCATAGTCCGTTTCGTAAAAAGCGAGATGAATGAGATAAAGAAGAATCCCTATCTGAAGAAGAAGGAAAGACTGGGGCTTACACTTCTGTCTATCTCACCAAGAGGCATAAGAAGCGCACACAGAAGCTGGATGAAGGTAAGAGACAGATGAAAGACCGTATTTATATATGTCATACTTTTTATCATGTATATATCACTTTTCTGAAGGAACTGGCTCTTCCGAAAGAAGAACAGGGAGGAGCTACGCTTGTGCTGAGCCTCATGTCCAATAACTTCGGGGAGCTGAAGGAAAGGATAGAAGCACTCGGTTTTTTTGAAGAAGTGCTCGAGTATGATGAGAAGAGAGAGGACTTTTTCCCGGAGCTGGCAAAGTACAAGGTGGACCGTGGGAATATCATCATCAACATGCTGCAGCGGATAAGTTTTACCTCGAAGTTTGCAAAGCTGCAGGAACAGTTCGTACCCGTTGATATGAAGCAGTACCGTGATATATATGTTTATTGCGATTCCGATCCGATAGGTGTGTATCTGAATAAAAAGAAGATAAGATACCATGCGGTTGAAGACGGACTGGACTGCTTAAAGACTCTTGATTCCGCAAGGGTGACAAACAAAGGTCATTTTGAGACGAAAGCAGCCTTTGCAAAGCTTGGCCTTATACATATAGAAAACGGCTATTCAAAATACTGCATCGATATGGAAGTAAATGATAAGAGTGTGCTTAAATATGATAATCCGAAGTACAGGGAAGTACCGAGAAAGCCTTTGTACGACAGGCTTAGCGCAGAAGATAAGCAGCTGCTGCTGAAGGCTTTTGTAAAGGATAAAGAAGAAATAGAAGAAAGGATAAAAGAGGCAAAGGAGAGTGCCCGGAAGACTGTATTGATACTGACGGATCCGCTGTGCGATCTGGAAACGAGAAAGAGGATCACGGATGACCAGATGGAGATGTTCGGCCATGACGAAGAAGGAAGAGCTGCGCTGGTATTTATAAAACCACATCCCAGGGACGTTCTGGATTATAAGAAACTGTATCCGGACTGTCCGTTTTTTCCTTCATCGGTTCCCATGGAGATACTGAATTTTTTCGAGGGCATGCATATAGATACCGTAGTATCGGTTTACACCGAGCTGGGAGCCATTACTTTTGCCGATAAAAAAGTGCGTCTGGGACACGACTTTATGGATAAATATGAAGATCCCGATGTGCACAGACATTTTGGAACATAAACAATGATAAAGATATTAAAAAAACTGAATGTGCTTCTTGATAAGAAGCAGAAGGATTTCTGGATAGTGCTGATACTTATGATGCTTGTGGGTGCTTTGCTTGAGACAGCAAGTGTCGGCATCATCATTCCCGTTATAACCATAGTAATGGATGCGCAGGCCGTAGAGAACAATGAGCTTGTCAATGCCATCTACGCATTTGTAGGGGAACCGGGCATACAGAATTTCACGATCATGATCATGGTAATGCTCATGCTTCTTTTTGTTGCAAAGAACCTGTTTCTTTTCGTGCAGCAGAAGATACTTTACAGATATATCTATACCAATCAGTTCAGGACATCCGAGAGGATGATGAAAAACTACATACGCAAGAACTACGAATACTTTCTGAATGCGGACACGGCGGTGATACAGAGAAATATAACCTCCGATGTCAACAATATGTATGCGATGATACTGTCGATACTGACACTTTTTTCCGAAGCCATAGTATTTGTTTTTCTTGCTGTTGTGCTCTTTATCACCGAACCCATGATGACGGTTATGATCTCCGCACTCCTGCTGGTAACGCTTTTGGTGATAAAGAAAGTACTGAAGCCGGTGATGCAGAAGGCCGGCAAAGATAATCAGGATTATTACAGCGGGCTGTTCAAATGGATATCCCAGACAGTTACAGGTATCAAAGAAGTAAAGACTACCGCGCGTGAAACGTATTTTGTGGATGAGTACATAAAATGCGGAAAGGGCTATGTCGGCGCGGTTCAGAAATACACGCTTTTCAGCAATGTTCCCAGACTTTTGATCGAGACCATATCCATATGTGCGATGGTGCTTTATCTTCTGATCCTGATCCTTGGCGGCAGGAATACCAGCGGGATGATGGCCATACTCGGTGCTTTTGCGGCTGCTGTCATGAGACTTATGCCCTGCGCGAACAGAATAAATAACCAGATAAACAATATAGCATATTTTGAACCCGCGTTCATGGGTGTGTCCGACAATCTACAGGATGAGGTGGACAGCGCGAATACCGATATGACGGACTTTGCACCGGTAAGGGACAAGCTGCCGGTAAGGGATGTGATAAAAGTCAGGGATATAAGCTACAGGTATCCGAATACAGAGGTTTATATTTTTGACAGGGCATCCTTTGATATACATGTGGGAGAAAGTGTCGGCATAGTCGGGCCTTCGGGCGCGGGAAAATCGACTGTTGTTGATATAATGCTTGGACTCTTAAAGCTTGAGAACGGAAATATCACGGCAGACGGACAGGATGTTTTTGATAAGGCAAATTACCGCAGATGGCTTAAGAATATAGGTTATATACCTCAGACCATATTTATGCTGGATGATACCATAAGAAAAAATGTCGCTTTCGGTATCCCTGAGGATGAGATGTCGGAAGAACGTATATGGGAAGTTTTAAAGGAAGCCCAGCTTGATGAATTTGTAAAGGGACTGCCCGAAGGACTGGATACGGGTATAGGCGAGAGAGGTGTAAGACTTTCAGGCGGTCAGAGACAGAGGATAGGTATTGCGAGAGCACTTTATGACGATCCCGAGGTGCTGATCCTCGATGAAGCTACATCGGCCCTCGATAATGATACCGAAGCAGCGATAATGGATTCGATAAACAGATTTAAGGGGAAGAAGACCCTGATAATAATAGCGCACAGGCTGGAGACCATAAAGAAATGCGACCATGTATACCGCGTGGAAAACGGCGCTATAACAAGGGAACGCTGAAGCCTCAGCCCTGTGCAGTATAGAGTTTGTAGTAATAGCCTTTCTTTTCCATGAGCTCGTCATGGGAACCGCTCTCCATTATCTTACCGTGATCGATATACATTATCCTGTCACAGTTTCTGATGGTCGATAATCTGTGAGCGATTATGAATGAAGTACGTCCTTTGAGCATCGCATCAAGACCTTTCTGCAGAGCTCTCTCGGTGCGGACGTCTATGCTTGAAGTAGCCTCGTCAAGTATGAGTATGGCAGGATCGGAGAGCAGAGTCCTTGCAAAGGATATGAGCTGCTTCTGACCTTCCGAAAGTGCTGAACCGCGTTCGCGTACTTCGGTCTTGTATCCTGAGGGCATCTCGGATATGAAGTCGTCGGCGCATACGCTTTTGCTTGCACGCAGTATTTCTTCGTCTGTCGCATCGAGTTTTCCGTAACGTATGTTGTCTTCGATGTTGCCTGAGAAGAGGAAGCTGTCCTGCATCATTATGCCCATCTGAGAACGCAGTGATCTAAGCGTTACCTTTGATATATCGGCACCGTCTATTTTGATAGTGCCGGAATCAATATTATAAAAACGTGACAGGAGGTTGACTATGGTACTCTTGCCGGCACCGGTGGGGCCAACCAGGGCGACAGACTCGCCGGGCCTGACGGTGAAAGATACATTATGAAGTACTTCCTTGGAACTATCATAGGAAAAGCTCACATTGTCGAAGACCACTTCTCCCTTTATGGGGGCAAGTTCAGTGGCATCCTCAGTATCTTTTACTTCCACGGGTTCGTCTATGGTTTCGAATATCCTCTCAAGATACGCGATGTTGTTTATGAAGTTGTTGAATATGTTTCCGAGGTTCATTATGGGCTGCCAGAACATGGAAGCATAGCTTGATATGGCAACGATGGTACCTAAAGACTTGCTGCCGCTGCCAAAGAGTATCAGTCCGGATACAAAGATAGCTGCCCGTACAAATACCGAGATGGTATCGATGCCGGGCCATACCAGGTTGGTATATCTTACGGCTGTAAACCAGGTATTTCTGCAATCAGCGGACAGATGCCTGAATGTTTCGGCATTTTCATCTTCCCTGGCGAATATCTGGGTGATACGGGCTCCGACGATATTCTCCTGGAGATAAGCGTTTAAGTTGGAGTTCTTGTTGGAGACTGCCTGCCAGGCTTTGCGCTGCTTATCCTTGATCCACAGCATGAAGAAGGCAAGGATGGGGACCCCGCACATTACCACCAGGGATAGCTGCACATCTATGACGAACATGAAGATGACAATGAACAGCAGGTTGAAAGTCTCGAGTATGATGCTGATCAGACCGTTGGAGAGCATGTCCGATACCGAATTGACGTAGTTGACTACACGGATAAGTATCTTGCCGTGAGGCCGGTCATCATAGTACTGGAAAGGGAGCTTCTGAAGGTGTGCGAAGAGATCCTTTCTTATATCGTATATTATATTCTGGCTGGCATTTACCATCAGACGGCTTCTGATGGTAGTGAAGATAACACTGACTACATATACAAGTGCCAGTAAAAGGACCAGAGTATAGAGCATCTGCCGGTCTTTGTTCGGAACGGCCACGTCAAGGGCACGCCTGGTGATAAAAGGCGCGAGATAACCGAAAGCTCCGCCTATACCGCTTAAGACCAGAGCGGTGAGCATGTAGCGCAGATATTTTTTTATATAGACGGAAGCACGGAGAAGATGCCGTATATTAAAAGGCTCTTCAAGCTGTTCGTCCTGTTTGTAAGTATTACGTGCCATATCCTTTACTCACTTATTCCTTCCTGAAGGCGTACCAGTTCGCTGTAATAACCGTTCTTTGCTACGAGTTCATCATGACTTCCTTCTTCGAGTATACAACCGTCTTTCAGTATTATTATCCGGTCAGCAGTGCGTGAGGTTGATATCCTCTGTGCGATTATGATCTTGGTGCAGTCAAAATCGAGCTGTGAAAGAGATTCCTGTATGCGCTTTTCCGTTTCAAGATCTACGGCAGAGGTAGTGTCATCGAGTATCAGTATCGAAGGCCTGACAGCCAGGGCTCTTGCGAGCGACAGCCTCTGCTTCTGTCCTCCGGAGAGTCCCACGCCTCGTTCGCCGATTATCGTATCGTAGCCTTCGGGCATCTTGGCGATGAAATCATCCGCTGCGGAGTATCTTGCAAACTTGACCACTTCCTCCAGCTTTATATGTGAATCGCCGTAGGCGATATTTCCTTCTATGCTGTCTGAATAGAGAAGCACATCCTGGGTAGCCAGGCCTATGCTCTTGCGTAGGTTTTCCAGTTTGATCTTCTGCACATCCATTCCGTCTATCAGTATACTGCCCTCGGTGGGCTCATAAAAACGGGGTATCAGATGTATCAGGGAACTCTTGCCGCAGCCTGTCTCACCCATAATAGCTATTGTTTCACCGGGTTCGGCTGTGAAGCTGATGTTTTTAAGCACCGGAAGATTACCGTCCTTATATTGGAAAGAAACGTTTTTGAATTCTATCTTTCCCCTGAGACGTTCCTTAAGCTCGATAGCATTTTCATCATCCCTTATCTCGGGCTCCGAATAATAGATTTCCATTACCTTTGCAGAAGCAGCCTTGAAACGCTGGAATTCGTTCATTATGTTTCCCATCATTCTCATGGGATTGGCCAGAGCCCAGATAAGACCGGAGATCGATACGTATTCACCCATTGTCAGCTGGCCGCTGATAAGGAAACCGCCTCCGATAAAGAGCATGGTCAGCGGCATCAGGTCGGCAAAGCCTTCAACAAAGGGATAGTACTTTATCCATACGAGAGCCGTGGCTTTATTGGTATCCCTGTAATCGGTATTGGCTTTATCAAATTTGTCCATTTCGTAGTCTTCACGGGTAAAGGCTTTTACCACGCGGTTTCCGGAGATGTTCTCCTGGGCTATGGTGTTCATGCCGGCAAGCTTCTCACGAAGTTTTGCGTGCATCGGAGCTACGCTTTTTCTGAAACGGAATATGATGATGAATACGAAGGGAGCTATCACGAGCAGGCTCAGAGCCATACGTATATTGACGGTAAAGAAATATATAGCTACCGCTCCGAAAAGGGAGAAGGATTCTATGATGACACGTATGACCCAGGCGATCATATGCCTGACAGCATCGAGATCACCGGTCACTCTGGTCATGATATCACCGGTCCTGAATTTCGAATAGAAGGTCATGTCCTGACGCTGTATCTTATCGTAGAGATAATTTCTTACTTTATAAAGTACGGACTGTGATACATGCTCATAAAGCATCTGATCGGAATAGACGATGATGACACGCAGCAGCGTGATGCCGATCATTGCAAAGATAAGCCGGAAGAAAACATCGCGATGGAGCTGTAAGTTTAATGCAGCGTTTTCCCCCGTGAGAAATTCGTCAACTATGCGTCCCGAAACCAGCGGAACGGTAAGCTGCATGGCATTGTAGGCAATGGTAAGTACAAGGGCTATTCCGTAAATAGCCCTGAACCCCTTCATGTTTTCCCACAGCCATTTAAAGCGGGAGGGAAGTTTTTTTTCGGAGCCTGTTTCCGGCATAACAAAACACCTCTGCATCAACAGTCGCGCATTTAAGCAACGTAAAAAATAACGTTTACTATATATCATATTGCCTCACTAAATTCAATATAATAGCAAAAAAAGACCGAAATTTGACAAAATACGGCAAGGAGCAGGAATGCAGATATCGTTGCTTGTTTGGTGGCATGGCTGTATAATACTTTTATCTGAGAGGTTCGGAGGATATCGATTTGGATGGGATCGTGAAAAAATATGATGCTTTCATCAGCTACAGGCATTGTGAACCGGATAAGCACGTGGCTGCGGAAATACAGAAAAAACTTGAGAATTACAGACTTCCGGCAGATGAGACTACAGGAAAAAGGGAAAAGAAACAGCTCCATATTTTTCGTGATGAGTCGGAATTTGCCGTATCTCCCGATCTGTCCGAAGTCATAATCGGAGCGCTTAAACAGTCGGAATATCTGATCGTGATATGTTCTCCCAGGCTTAAAGATTCGGAGTGGTGCAGGACAGAGCTTGAAACCTTTCTTGAGATAAGTGACAGACGGCATGTGCTCCTGGTCATAGCCGACGGGGAGCCGGCAGAGGTATTTCCCGAGGTCCTTACGTATGAAGATGTAAGCCGCACGGATATGTCCGGCAACGAAGTGACCATACGTGAAAAAAGGGAACCTCTGGCCGCGGACTGCCGCGGGGAGACTGGTAAAGAGCGCAGACACAATATGGAACAGAGCGTTATCAGGCTGGCTGCCTCCATACTGGGCAAGGGCTACGATGACTTAAGACAGCGGCACCGGCAGCAGCGTGCGAGACGGCGTAATCTTATAATGCTTGTGATATTTCTGATAGTTGTTGCTGTAGCGGCACAGAGTCTTTACTTCCTCGGCAGGATCAGGGAACAGAATCGTGAGATCGCGGAAAAATATGCTGATATCATGGCATCTACGTCCGAAAGGCTGCTTGCAGACGGACGCCGGGCGGACGCCATATTTGCGGCCAGAAGCGTACTGCCCGATACAGAGAGCAGTGACGTTAACATCAATGCGTTCAAGGCACTGGTCAATGCCGAGGGGATTTATTCTTCGCCCAATGAATATACCAGCGGAAAGGTCATAACCGTAGCGTCCAATGTATTTGGTCTGATCATTTCCGAGGATGCTTCCCTTGCGGGAGTACTGTCGTATAACGGCTATCGTTATATAGTGGATACCAAAAGCGGAGAAGTATTATTTGCCTATGAAGAAGAAACACAGGGAGAGGGAGACATGGCTTTCGACGGAAGAAGCGGTATAGTGATGAGACGCTTCGGAGAGCCGTTCGTATACAGGAACAGTGAAACAGCGGAAGAAACCGTTCTGTATGACGGAGAAGGCTGGGTATATGAAATGCCTGACGAAAGCGGTGTGTTACTGCTCACCACAGAGGGTATTAAACTGGTTCATGAAGGAAAGATCGTATATTCGAAAGACTACACTTCGATGGGAATGGAGAGCGGCTATGAGTTTTTTTCAGTAAGGCTGCGGTTCTCGGCTGACGGTGAGCATGCCTGTCTGTTGTTTTCCAATCTTGACAATACTGACCGGGTGCTGCAGATCAATACAAAAACAGGCGAAAAAGAAGCGCTGATCAATGCAGGGGCGATGATAGACGGTGTGACAACAGACGGTGAAAAGATCGTCTATATCTATAATGAGGATGATACCTCAAAAATGTGCTGTTACGACATAAAGCTTAATAAAGCTGTTGATGAGAAGGAACTGTACGGCTATGGGTATTATGATATCTGCGAGTCCAACGGAGTAGTGGTAATGGCTTCTTCTGAAATGGGGCTTGTTTATGATATCGAAAGCAGAAAGATCAGCAGTTTCGTATTGAAGAACGGCTGTTATGAGATGCGGTCCGTAAAAGAAGGAGTGCTGCTCACCGATTTTTCGGGAGGATACTACATCTGTGACGGATATTATCAGACCTACCATGATCTCTGCGAAGAGAGGGAGACTAAGGAATATATCATAAAGTCCAGAAACGGGAAGTTCTTTATGACGGGTGTCGGAGACAGCTATATAACCGTATATGAAAAACAGGGATCGGATCATTGCAGACCGTACGCAGATGAGCCATGTACACAGATAGTAATGGGTTTTGACGATGTGGCTGCATACGATGCATTTACAGATCGCATATGCGGGAAATATACGGATATGAACAAAAATATGATATTTGCCGCCGGTATATCTTCTGATGGCAGGTTCGGATATATACAGTGCTGGGATAATGAAGTCCGGATCTATGATTTGGATACGCTGGAAATATGCCGGATCATGTATAACTGTGACGGATATTGTTTTGGCCTGCACAGAGTAAAAGAGGACGGACTGTATTATCTGTGCTGTCAGTCGACCTATGTATGTGACAGCTCGATGAGACATCTTATAACTATTCCCAATCTCAATGTTTACGGAACACTCAATGAGACAGGGGAGATCGTGGTAATGGATGATGAAGGGAACAAGCTGGTATTATCAAGGATAAGCTACCGCGATGTTATAGAAGAAGCCGACTTGCGGCTTAAGGGATATACGCCCGATGAAGCCGTGCGGCAGAAATACGGATTCTGAGAAAAGGCTTCAGAGCCTTTTCTCTATATGTGCGCCTGTAAATGTGACCTCGGCAATATCACGTCCCAGATCATCACTTATCATGATCTCGTAGAAACAGTTGGTCTTTCCGTCTTTGATAAGTCTTGTGTCCGCATACAGGATACTTCCTTTGGACATGCTTAAGAAACTGGCCTGGCCCACCAGGCTGACGGTGGATCTGTCCTTGCGGAAATTAGAAGCGATCGCGAAGGCGAAATCCGCAAGCGTATATATACAGCCGCCCATTATCCCGCCATAGGCGTTTCTGTGATTGTCAGTGATCTTCATGCTGCATCGTACATGGTCTTCACTTACTTCATCGATCTCGATACCGCTGAGTCTTGCATATTTATCCTCATAAAAAATCGATCTTGCTTCTTCAAGTGTATTCATGGCAGTAGTCTCCTTTGCAGTTTGCGTTTTCCACCATTTTACACGCTGAGTGAGTAAAAGTGAAGTGTTTTTATTTACCTATTGACATAGTAGGTAAGTTATGTTATGATTCTGACATCGTTTGAATACAATGTGAGGGGATGAACGTGAACGGCAGGAAAGAGTATATGACAAACTGCATGATGTGTTGCCGAATGTCAAACGCCCGGGCTTATAAGATGGCCGGGACGACAGCGGAGACTGCGCTTCGTTCCGAATAGGACTTGCCTCACAGCAAAGAACAGACAACGACCATCAGCCCGGGAGCAGCATAAGGCTCCCGGGTTTTTACTTTACAGGAGATTCCTTCGGCAACCGCGCGAGGCGCGCGCATGTCGCAAGCGACATGCGATCCTTATGGAGAAAAAAATGGAATTTAACACTAAACTTCTTCACGGAAAATCAATATCGAAGCATGCGAACAGGGAGATCCTTCCTCCCATCTCCCAGGTGACGGCTTTCCGGTACGAGAGCATGGAAGAACTGGAAAAAGTATTCGCCCATAAGAGTATGGGATATGCATACTCGCGTATAGGAAATCCGACACTGAGTGCTTTCGAGATACGTATAAACGAACTCGAGGGCGGTATGGGTGCGGTATGCTGCAGCAGCGGTATGTCAGCAGTCGCAACAGCTCTTCTGGCAGTCTGTAAGAGCGGTGACGAGATAATCGCCGGGAGCGGCCTGTATGGGGGAACTATAGATCTGTTTCACGATCTGGAGAAGCTGGGCATACATACGGTGTTTTTAAACAGCCTTGATAAGGACAGTGTAAGGGAACATATAAATGAAAGAACTGCGGTGGTATTCGGAGAGTTGATCTCGAATCCTTCGCTTAAGGTGATAGATATCCCTGAAGTGGCAGGGGCTGCACATGAGGCGGGCATACCGCTGTTTGTGGATTCAACTACAGCCACACCCTATCTCGCCAGACCGCTTTCGCTCGGAGCCGATGTTGTGATCCATTCAACATCGAAATATATAAACGGCGGAGGCAATTCCATAGGCGGGGTGATAGTGGACGGGGGCAGATTTGCCTGGAATTTTGAAAAGCATACTTCGCTTTCGGAATTCAAAAGATACGGTAAAGGCGCTTTTCTGGTAAGACTTAAGACCGATGTCTGGGAGAATCTCGGTGGCTGTATGGCTCCGGCCAATGCTTTTCTGACTTATATAGGACTTGATACCCTTGGACTTCGGATGGACAGGATATGTGATAATGCGGGAAAACTGGCGGGTGCGCTTCAGCGCATGGCAGGGATAGAAGTGAATTACCTGGGACTTCCGGGTCACCCCTATCATGAATATGTAGATAAGGAACTGTCCGGCCGTGGGGGCGGGATACTGACTTTCAGGGCGGGATCGAAGGAAAGGGCGTTTTCGATAATCAATGCGCTTAAATATGCGCTGATAGCGAGCAACATAGGTGACTTACGCACCCTGGTCATACATCCGGCTTCAACACTGTACATACATTCAAACGAGAGCGAACGTGAGGCAGCCGGGGTTTATGAGGACACGATACGTGTAAGCGTGGGAATAGAGGATGCCAAAGATCTGATAAGTGATTTTACTGAAGCCATACAGGCAGCAGACGGAACATAAGGATGAAGGATACGGTAAGTTTTGACAGATTAACATATGCACAGGTAATGCTCCATGCCAGGCAGGCATATCCCGAGGAAGCCTGCGGGGTGCTGCTTGGCAATAAGGAAAGCGGAAGGATAGAGAAGCTGATAGATATGGCAAATACAGCCGAAGGGGAAAGGGGACTGCATTTTAGCATTGACCCTATGGATATGTACAGACTGGAAACTGAGGCTGAATCGGAAGACCGCATTATAGCAGGCTTTTACCATTCACATCCCGATCACCGCGCCGTTCTTTCAGATGAAGATAAGCAATACCTGATACCGCAGATGGTATACGTTGTGGTATCCACCGGAAAATACGGTATAGGAGATATAAAGGGATATATTAAGGAAGATACCGGTGACAATATAAACGAAATATCCATATGGGAGGTATAGGAAATTGAATGTTTACATTTCGGCAACGCTGCGCAGCTTTTTTGAAAAGAATGCCAGACTGGATACGGCAGCCGTTACCATAAAAGGCTTGCTCGAATGGCTTAGAGATGAATATCCCGATTCGGGAAAGATACTTTTTGACGAGAACGGAAGCTTAAGGAGCTTTGTCCGCATATATGCGGGAGAAGAGGATATGACGTCTCAGGATAAGTGGGATGTGGAGCTTCCGGGGAATGCTGAAGTACTGCTGCTTCCCGCCATAGCGGGAGGTGCACCGGAGAATGACAGCATCATTCCCGATGAAAGAAGAAAAGCAGTTTCCTTTGATGACAAGGAGATAGAGCGTTTCGGCAGACATCTGATGTTAAAGGATATAGGTGTAAAAGGGCAGAAGCGGATAAAGGCTGCAAGAGTGGCCATTGCAGGTGCGGGAGCACTCGGATCTGCAGTGATACAGTATCTCGCCGCAGCAGGCGTGGGTACGATAAAGGTGATCGATTTTGACGATGTTTCCCTTGAGAATCTTCAGAGCCAGGTGATACATACCACAAGAGATCTGAACAGACCGAAGGTGGCATCTGCAAAGGATATAGTAAGGAACATAAACAGAAATATAGTGTTTGAAGCCGAAAATACCAAACTTGAGGCTGAAAACATAGTAGATATAATAGACGGCTATGATCTGGTGGTCGACTGTACGGATAATTACAAAGCCAGATATCTGATCAACGATGCGGCTGTGCTCTGCGGTATACCCGTGGTCTTCGGAGCGATATACCAGTATGAAGGACAGGTGAGCATATTCAATTATAACAACGGCCCCTGCTTCAGATGCGTTTTCCCGGCACCGCCCCCTCAGGGACTGGTACCGACCTGTGCCGAGGGCGGAGCCATCAGTCCGCTTCCCGGTATTATCGGGAGCATACAGGCCAACGAAGCACTGAAGCTGATCATAGGCATAGGCGAGCATCTTGCGGGTAAGCTGCTCACAGTAGACAGTCTGTATCTTCGTTTTAAACTGCTTGATGTTAAAAAGGATAAAGCCTGTCCCCTGTGCGGAGCTAATCCTCAGATCAGGGGCGTTCAGGACTTTGATTATGATGATTTCTGCGGCTTAAAGCAGCAGGAAGAGGAGATACCGGTAGAGGGCTTTACTCCCGAGGAACTGGCAGAGAGAATAGAAAAAGGCGATCCCATGACTATCGTGGATGTGCGTGAGCCTCATGAAAGAGCTATACAGAGATTCCCGAATGCGATAGTGATCCCCATCGGACAGCTTGCAAGGAGACAGAATGAGCTGGATCCCGAACAGGATACGATATTTATCTGCAAGCAGGGAATGCGCAGCATACTTGCGATCAATACGCTGAGGGAGGCGGGATACAAAGGTCCTATGTACAACTTAAAGGGCGGTATCGATGCCATGAAGGACATCATGTTCTCACACGAAGGTGCATGGCTGTAGCAGCTAATAAGGCCATAGCGGCTTTATGATAAACCATTAATCAGGAGGATAAAAAAATGGCAAAAGAAGAAAAGACAGAAGGCATCAATGCATTGAGTGCAAAAGCGGCTTATAATCTGGCCAATGTCACAAAGACAAAACCCCAGTACGGAGCGCTGACACCCAAGTGGCTTACTAAATTTCTTGAGTTTAAGGGACTTGAAACAGGTCTGTTCAGAGTAAACAAAGTAGTTGAGGGTGAGACTCCGCTTGATGTTCTCTGCAGCCAGACCAAGAAGAGTGATATCATACCTGACGGTTTCGTACAGTATGAGACAGAGCCCCGTGAGTATGTACTTAACAATATTTCAACAATAATCAATGTAAATACCGCTATAGAAGATGTTTACAGTGTGCCCTACGATCAGGTTCAGGAGCAGCTGGGACTAGCCATCGAGTCATTAAGAGAGCGTCAGGAGAGCCAGCTGATCAATAATGATGATTACGGTCTGCTTAAGAATGTGGCAGATTCACAGAGGATACAGACAAGGAACGGTGCACCTACACCCGATGATCTGGATGAGCTGATCACCAAGGTATGGAAAGAGCCTTCATTCTTCCTTGCACATCCCCGTGCTATCGCTGCTTTTGAAAGAGAGTGCACAAAGAGAGGAGTACCCCCTGTAGTTGTAAATATCGCAGGCGGCAATTTCCTTACCTGGAGAGGTATCCCCGTTGTTCCTACCGATAAGCTTTTAGTAGACGGACTTAAGAATCCCAAGTCCCAGAACGGTAAGACCAACATCCTGCTCATCCGTACAGGGGAAGCCAAGAGAGGTGTTATAGGTCTGTTCCAGGCAGGTCTTAAGAATGAGCATTCAAGAGGACTTTCGGTAAGATTCAGAGGTATCGACGATAAGGGAGTAGCATCTTATCTTTTATCTTTATACTGCTCGGCAGCTATTCTTGCAGATGACGCTATCGCAGTTCTTGAAGATGTAGAGGTAGGTGAATATTATGACTACGATTGAGCAGATTGCAGGAGTTCCCTCTGCAGCAGAGCTTGATGCGCTGGCAAATGCATGGTTTCCCGATCTGACTGAAAACGTATACGGCTTTACTCCTGAGGGAGCAGGCGTTCCGGCAGTGCCCGAGGTAAACGCAGCAGGTCAGGAGTCTGCGCAGAATATCGGAAGCAGTACGCCCGGTATTGATATACCGGAGTTTGACTGGGAGCATCCCTTTGCATACGGCGGGGATACGACAGATCCGTATTTAAAGACTGTGGAAGAAGCAAGCGCGCCCGAAGCAGCATTTTTATCAGCGGGATCGGATATGCCTGCAGTTGACGGCTCCGAAAGCAGAGGATATGCGCCTGTTGTGTTATCGCAGACACAGGCACAGGAAAACGGAAGAAAGATCGATGCACCCACATCGCTGGGCGGTGACAGTACACCGAGGGCAACGGCTGATGACAAGCCCTATACTTCCAGGGATGAATCTATACGCATAGGATCAAAGACCCTGGCGCAGATACGCAGTGATTTTCCTATCCTTAACGAAAAGGTCAACGGAAATAAACTGGTATGGCTTGATAACGGAGCTACAACGCAGCGCCCGCAGGCTGTTATCGACAGGATCAAGTATTATTATGAGCACGAAAACTCCAATGTACACAGAGGAGCACATACTCTTGCAGCCAGATCTACGGATGCTTATGAAGGCGCAAGGGATATAGTACGGGATTTTATCGGTGCACCTTCTTCCGAGGAGATAGTGTTCGTAAGAGGTACGACAGAAGCTATCAACCTGGTAGCAAATGCTTATGTTAAGCCTCAGCTTCAGCCCGGAGATGAGATCATCGTATCCATCTTAGAGCATCATGCAAACATCGTACCCTGGCAGCTGGTTGCCCAGGAAACGGGAGCGATCATAAAGGTCATCCCTTGCGATGAGAGCGGACAGCTCCTGCTGCATGAGTATGAGAAACTCTTTACAAAGAGAACAAAGTTTGTTTCCGTGACACATGTATCAAATGTGCTGGGTACGGTTACTCCCATAGAGGAGCTGATCGCCATAGCCCACAGGCACGGAGTACGCATACTGATAGACGGTGCACAGTCTGTTGCACATATACCGGTAAACGTATCTGCGCTTGATGCCGACTTCTTTGTGTTCTCGGGGCATAAAGTGTTTGCACCTACAGGTATAGGTGTGGTGTACGGAAAGAGAGAACTGCTTGAGGCAGCAAGACCTTACCACGGCGGCGGAAACATGATCGCCGATGTGACCTTTGAGCGTACCATATACAATCCCATACCAAACAAGTTTGAAGCAGGCACGGGAAGCATAGCTGATGCCGTAGGCCTGGGA
>JAIKYA010000177.1 GCA_024683645.1 Lachnospiraceae bacterium | reverse complement strand
AGCGGGGCAGAAGAATGTACGACGGGCATGAGCGAGAACTCCGTAAAGGTGGCGGAGAGTTTTGACGTGCTGATCGATGCCATACAGAAGTCCATGAACGAACTGGAGCAGGTGACCAGAGAGATAGGAGTTGTGGGAGCTTCGGTGGACGAAGTCATCAGTACGGCGGATGTGATCAATGCCATTGCAAATCAGACCAATCTCCTGTCGCTTAATGCTTCTATAGAGGCTGCCAGGGCCGGAGAGGCAGGCCGCGGGTTTGCCGTGGTAGCAGAAGAGATAGGCAAGCTGGCCATCCAGTCCAATGATTCCGCAGCTTCCATCAAGAAGATCATGGATGAGCTGAAGGTGCAGACAGGCAAGACCATAACCCTGGTAACCAGCCTTAATGAGGTAATGTCCGGACAGGAGGCGACCAGCCGGGAATCCAGGGACTACCTGTTTACCCTTTTCGGAGACATTAATAATACCAAAGAGAGCTTTGATGCCATAAGAGCCAATGTGGACGGTATAAAGGATGCCTGTGACGAGCTTAATTCCTCAATAGAGAGCCTTTCGGCGATATCGGAGGAAAATGCGGCTTCTGCCGAGGTGACAGCCAATTCCGTAAGTGAGATAGCCGGAATCATAAACAGCGTGACCGAGAGATCCGAAAGCATAAGCGGGCAGTCCAACAGGCTCGGCGGCATAGTCAGCAGCTATAAGGTATGATGATCGGAAAAACTTGCATGGCTGACAAAAAAGTGATACAATAGCATGATGATGAAAAAGAGACTATTTACAATGTTAATGAGCGTGGTGCTGGCTGCAGGTTCAATGCAGCCTGTGGCTGTTTTTGCGTCCGAAGAGGTGGTTACGGATGACGGTGAGATCGAAGTGGTCGAAACCGGTGATAATGACAGCTCCAGCGACAATAAGACTGAAAAGAAAAAGAAGAAAAAGAATAATACGGAGCAGAAGCAGGAGGCTTCACCTGTAGTGCAGGATCAGCACGAAGAGGCAGTTATTACGGAAGAGGAAACTCCCGTTGTTACAGCCGAAGCCGCAGCTCCCGTAGTGGTACTTCCCACTGAAGAAGGAATAAGCGAGGAAGCATTTGACGCAATATACGGGGTATCCGTAAATGCAACGGGTGAAGTTTCGGATATAAACCGTTCCGCACTGAATTCCGTTATCCTCTATGAGGAAGGCATGACCGATGTGTGGATGATCAGAGGACAGAGACTGGAACTGCCCGAGGATGACTGGACCTGCCAGACACTGGAAGGAAAGAAGTATTTTTCCATCAAGAAGAATCAGGGTAAGGCCAGAAAGGTCACTCCCAAGGATCCGATCGTCATCATGTCCGGCGGGGACCATTCCAAAAAGCTTAATGTACATATATATCTGCCCTGTATGCAGGGCGGTACGCTCACTCTCGGCGAGGGCGAGTCTGCCGAGATCCAGTTCAATTATGACAGGGATCATTTTGATGCGGCATGGTACAGTTCCAATCCTAATATAATCAAGGTTTCCGGCAACAAAGTAACGGCTGTCAGCAAGGGCAGTGCCACTGTTGATGTGTATGTCGGCGGCCGGAAGTTTACCAAGAGGGTAAAAGTAGAGAACGTCTCAAAGATCACGGATTTCAGCTCATCCATTGATATGAACGTGGGACAGACCGTGAAGGTGAAGTTTGATGACGGCTTTGTTAAGAAGAAAGCACTCTGGGAGGTAGTGAGCGGAAATGCCTCCGCCAATGCCGCCACTGTTACGCTGACCAGGACAGGCAAGCTCACTGCGGTAACACCCGGTGAGGCAAAGATAAAGGCTACCGACAGAAAACGTATGGTGAAGACCCTGAGCGTAAATGTGCGCGCGGCTGAAAAGGAACTCTATCTGGAGCCGGGAAAGAGCAAAACAGTTAAATTCTATAAGGTAAAAAATAAGGATGCCGTATGGGATACGGCAGATAAGAATATCGCTACGGTTAACGAGAAAGGAAAGATAACGGCGGGAGCTGTGAGCGGCAATACCGTTATCACCTGCAGGTACAAAGATGTAGAATACAGGACGACCGTATATGTTGAAAAGCCCGAGTTTGCTACGGATGAATATCTGAAAGAAACCGACGGACAGTATTCTGTAGACGTAGAAGAGGGCAGGTATTATACACTGGTACCCGTGGGAGTTTACAGGGATGTTGAGTATAAGAGCAGCTCTCCCTCCGTTGCTTTTGTTGACGAGTTCGGACGTCTGCAGGGCAGAAAGGGCGGACATGATGCGACCATTACTGCTGTCATAGGAAAGAAGAAGATAAGCATCAAGGTAGTTGTGCGCAGGAGCAGGAAGGTTGAAGTGCCCGAAAAGTATGTAAATGTACAGGATTACGGTGCCATTCCTTATGACGGACTGGCAGACGAAGCGGCATTCAACGCAGCTATAGAGGCTGCGGCAGCAGCTCCTGAACTGGACTATACGGTATACGTACCCGAGGGATATTACAATATCGACGTAAATAAAACAGTAGTAGCCATAAAGCTTAAAGACAACGTAAAGCTTATCATGGATCCGGAAGCCGTACTTCATGTGAATGCTACCGACAAGACCCAGTACAGTATCATAAGCATAAAAGACTGTTCAAATGTGCTGGTACAGGGCGGCCAGATAGAAGGCGGCAGGGAGAAGCATGAGGGCTATATAGACAATATAGGATTCAACCAGGAAGGTTTCGGTGTTGTCATCGGAACACTTTCCGAAAAAGTCGAAGTAAGGGATATGCTTATTTACGACAATTGGGCCGACGGCATTTATATATATTCTTCCAAGGCCGAGGATCCTCCCAATGATATAAAGATCATCAACTGCGAGCTGTATAATAACAGAAGAAACAATATAAGCGTTATACAGGCAGAGGATCTGCTGATAGAGGACTGTGTGATAGACAGCGCCAACGGAACGGCACCCATGGCCGGTATCGATATAGAGCCGAACCAGTGGAAGGATGAAAACGGAAACGATTATTTCAAGCTTGACTGTAAGAATATAAGGATAAAGAACTGCATAATGAGCACACCGGACGGCAGATCGTGTGAGACCCAGAAGGAAACAGGCCTTGGTATCTACTACTCCTTTATGGTATTGCGCGGTTCAAAAACGGTGATCGCAGATACACTGGAGATGGAAGGCTGTGTATTCAACGGTGATGTTGACAGCGGTGACAGCATGAACTTAAGCTTTGTCAACTGTACTATCAACGGCACGCTTTTCTGCGACAAGACGAAGCTTCCTGTGCTTAAGAACTGCAAGATCAAGAAAAAACAGGAATATTGAGTTTTTCCATAAATACGTTTTCCCTGAACGTATATAAGACAGAACAGTAAAAAGATTCTTCGGAAACGAAGGATCTTTCATTCAGGGGAGGGAATGTTTATGAAAAAGAAGATAGCGATAGTTCTTGCAGCAATGATGCTTTTTACCGCAGGCTGCGGCAATTCCGGCAGCACCAAGGCGGCAAATGCAGCGGCAACTGCAGATACACCGAGGGCGGTTTACGACACGGCAGCAGCCGATATGGCTGCCGGCGCGACCACTGCCGATGAAGGCTTTGAAGAGTATTACGAAGCGCCTGCGGAAGCCGATATGGCAGATATGAATCAGACCTCCGCGCCCGACACACCTGCCACTCAGGCAACAAACAGGAAGCTTATCCGCAATATCAGCATGTCGGTCGAGACCAGGGAATTCGAAGTACTGGTCGAGAAAGTCACTCAGAGGACCGCATTTTTCGGCGGTTATATCGAGAACAGTTCCACTTATAACGGCAGCAATTATTCCGGGCGCAAGACCAGGAATTCTTCCATGACACTGCGTATACCCGCGGCAAAGATGGATGAGTTTCTTTCCGAAGTTGCGGAAGTATCGAATGTGGTGCAGCGGGATGAAAACGTTTCCGATGTAACACTTAACTATGTGGATATGGAGAGCCACAAAAATGCTCTGAAAGCTCAGGAAAAGCGCCTTCTCGAGATGATGGACAGGGCTGAGACCATAGAGGATCTGATAACTCTCGAGAGCCGTCTCGGTGATATAAGATACCAGATCGAGAGCATGGAAAGCCAGCTCCGTACCTATGACAACCAGGTTGATTATGCAACACTCAGACTCAGCATTACCGAGGTTGAAGAACTGACACCGGTCGAAGAGCAGACCGACGTGGAGAGGATGGAAGAGGGCTTCTTCAGAAGTCTTAAGAATATAGGCGAGAATATAAAGAACTTCTTTATCAACCTCGTGATAGACCTGCCTTACCTTATCATCTCGCTGATCAAATTCGTGATAGTAATCCTTGTCGTAAGGTTTATCGCTCACAGGATTTTCGGCAAGCATCTGATCAAAAGATCTGTCGCATTTATAAGAAAAAAGCTGGGAATAGAAAAGCCCGCAGATAAAAGGGCAGAAGAAAAAGCAGAAGATACGAAAGATACAAAAGATAAAAAGGAAACAAAAACAGAAGATACACAGACTGAAGAGACAAAAGACGACGGGGAGAAGGAAAAGAAATGAAAAAGACTCTGATCACTGTCATACTGATGGGTGCAATGCTGGCTGCCTGCGGAAAGGAAGAGGAAGTTAAGGATACTCCTGCAGCCAGAGAGCGTGAACCTAAGGTTGAAAAAGAGGAACCGACGCCGGTGGAAGAGCCGGAGGATCCTGCCGAGCCGGCAGAGCCTGAACCGGCAGCGGAGAGTGATGTGAAGTACATTCCTCTTACACTGGACAATAATTATAACGCCGTGTATGACAAAGATGAGGAGTATAAGATCCGCTTCGAAGGAAGCTATGACGAGCCGGTCCTTAACTGCGATGATTATTATGCGCTTAAGTATTCCTTAAGCGAGCTTGGCAGCGAGCTGAAAGAGTATGTTGATCAGGCATCGACCGATTACATGGAATATGCATATGAAGACGATGCTTTTGAGGATGACTGGAGTTATTATTACTACCGTAATTCTGATACCCTGATAAGCCGTGCGGATACAAAAGCAGTGTGCCTGTGCGTGAGCTGGGATGATTTTGCGGGCGGCGTACATCCAAATTATTATTACAAAACCTATTGTTTCGATACACAGAGCGGTAAGAAGCTTAAACTCGAAGATGTCATAGATACTTCAAAACAGCCGGAAATGCTTGAACTTATCGAAAAGAAAGCGCTGGAAGAAAATGACGGACTTGAGGACATGCTTTTAAATGATCTCGGAGATGTACTTCAGGAAGAAGCGGATCTGGGACAGCTTTCCTTCAATCTTGACAGAAAGGGTCTGACTTTTTACTTCTCGCCTTATGAGATAGCGGCCTATGCAGCGGGAGGAACCGTCGTGACCATAGGCTATGACGAGATCCCCGGGCTGATCAAAGATGAATACAAACAGCTTCCTGCAGACTATTTTACAGAAGTGGGCTGTACCGATTATTCGGATATACGTACGCTCGCGGACGGACGCACGGTTGCATTCGATATGGATTACGACGCTGAAGCCGGACAGACCGTGCATGTCAAACTGGACGGTACGGATTATTCTTTTGAGGACTACGGTTACTACAGCACTTTTTATCTGGCAGAGAAAAACGGAAAGAATTATGCGTACCGCGAGACACAGCGCGACAACGATTACGTCGATGTGACGGTATACGATCTGAACGGAAAAGAGCCAAAGGAGATTTCTTACACCGGGGCAAGTTTTACGGACGGGACATTTAATCCGGACTGTATGACCATGAGGAGCAGGGGAGAACTGTTATCCACTTATTCCATGGTAAATGATTACAGGATAAAGGATGACGGAAGCCTGGAAGTCATAAACGACTATTATCTGATAAAGACCTGGGACGGCGAATGGGTGGTCACGATGAAGCAGGATTTCGAAGCAGAGGCCAGGGACAGCTTTGAAGATCAGATGACTTATACCATGTTTCTTTCGAAAGGTGACAGGATGGCCTTTTATGCCACCGATAACGAGACCTATGTGGATTTCATGACGGATAACGGCAGTTTTGTAAGAATATACGTTGACAGCAGTGATTATCCCCAGCAGGTAAATGGTATTGACATAGAAGAGCTGTTTGATGGTATAATGTTTGCAGGATGAAGGCATACGTATATATGCTGAGATGTTCCGACGGGAGTCTTTACACCGGGTATACCACGGATATAGAACGGCGTGTGAAGGAGCACAACGAGGGAAAGTGCGGTGCGAAAGCCACCAGGAGCAGGCGGCCGGTGAAGCTGGTATACAGCGAATGTTTTGAGCATGAAGATATGCGCGAGGCTAAAAGGATGGCGCAGAAGAGAGAATGGCATATCAAACATGACTTAAATAAAAAAGAAAAAGAAGCATTGATAAAGGAGGGGTAAAATGGAAAAGTTAAGAAATAATTCTTCAATGGTCACGGATATCATAATCCTGATCCTGGGAATAATCATGCTTTGTCGTCCCTGGGATGTAATGGCCAACATTGTACGTGTCATAGGAATAGTACTCGTGATAGCGGGAGTGCTGGTGATCATCACCGTAGTGATGGGAGGAAAGATCAGTTCGGCTAACATACCCACTATAGTCGGAGGAGCAGGAACCATTATAGCCGGTATAGTATTCTGGTCCAGACCCGGCATAGTTGTCGGTACAGTAGAGAAGGTGTTCGGTATCATCATCATCCTGCACGGTGTAATGAATCTGGTAAAGGCCATCAGGATCGGCAAGCAGGAGAAGATACCCGTAGAGCTTATACTTTCGGTAATATCAATAGTTATAGGCGTGCTGGTATTCATCGGTCTCTTCGGTGCGACCACAGTCGTAAAGATCATTGGCGCAGTGCTTATATATAATGCCTGCCTGTCCCTGTGGACGACTCTCAAGAGCAACTGAGAGTGATGAAACTGACAGAGTAAGAACGAATGACAGTGGCGGGATAGAGATATCCCGCCGCTTTTTGGGAAAAGCCTTATCTCTTGCATTTGGCGTGTTTTTCATATATAATATTAGACTATGGCAGAGCAGGATATGAAACAGGTAAAAGAGGAGTGGAAGCAGATCGGTGAGGACGTGAGCCGCACCGTTCAGGATGCCATTATGTCCGGAGACTACCGCAATCTCAGTTCCCAGATAAGTGAACTGACATCGAGGGTTTTCGATAATGTGGGCAGGACTATCAATGCTTCGGGTATAGCTGACGGAGTAAACGGCAGGAACATACCGGGCTACAGAAACAGTGTGACCGGAGCGCAGAATTATCAGAATACCAGGACCTATCAGTACATACGTAATACCAATGATGTCAGAAGGGGATATGTACCTCAGGGGCAGATGCAGATGCACCGGACCAACCCGCTGTATGACAAGCCCACGGTCACCAAGGTACTGGCCATCCTCGGGACGGTATTCGGTTTCTCGCTTATGGCGCTGTTCGGACTGTTTTCGCTCATAGGACTGCTGGTAGCGCTCGAAGAAGCAGAGGGGATCGGTATGGTGATCTTTTTCGCGGTCGTAGCGCTTATACATGGTTCGGTCGGCGGAGTGAGTGTAAGCAAGCTGAGCGATACCTCTATGTTTGAAAAGATAGTAAGGCTGCTCGGTGACAAGACCTACGGCAGCATTTCCGATATCGCTTCGATGCTGAACATGAAAACGGACAAGCTGCTGAAAAAGATCAAAAAGATGATCACAAAGGGGTGGTTTAGTCAGGGACATCTCGACAGCGAAGAACAGACGCTGATCACCAGCCATGTAACTTACCAGCAGTATCTGGAGACCAAGCAGGCTTCGCTTGAGATACAGCAGCAGCGTGCCGAAGAGGACGCAAGGATAAATGCAGAGTATGCCCAGTATACACCGGCTCAGAGAGAAGTGATACAGCAGGGCGAGCAGTTTGTGGAAGAGATACACAGATGCAATGATGAGATACCCGGAGAAGTGATCTCGGAGAAGATAGCCCGCATGGAAAATTCTATATCCATGATCATCGGACGGGCCAAGGAAGAACCCTCGCTGACAGCCGATATGAGAAGGCTCATGAACTACTACCTGCCTACTACGGTGAAGCTTCTGAAGGCTTATGCCGACCTTGACAAACAGGGTAAAAGCAGCGAGAATATTGTGCAGTCGAAGAAAGAGATAGAAGATACGATCGATACGATGAACGCAGCTTTCGATAAACTCTTCGATTCCATGTTTGAAGTTACGAGTATGGATATATCCACGGATGCATCCGTGATGAAGACCTTGCTGGAGCAGGAGGGCCTGACCGGCCACAGCTTCGGCTCAAACACTACACTACCGTTATAAACATTTTAGGGGGAAGGAGAATACCATGGAAGAAAACGAAATGGCAACAGCGATCAATGAGGCTCCCGCGCCTACACTCACACTTGATCCTTTCGGGGCAGCGCCCGCAGCACCTGCGGCACAGGAGATCAATCTGACAACGGCACCCACGCTTAACATGCCTGCCAAGGCAGCGATGGAAGAGCAGCAGCTGACAGCTGAAGAGAAAAAGATGGTGGAAGATTTCGCACAGCAGATAGATATCACGGATTCAAATACCGTGATGACTTACGGTGCGGCTACACAGCAGAAGATGGCAGATTTCTCGGACAAGGCCCTTGATAACGTGCGTACCAAGGATATGGGCGAGATAGGTGGCCTCTTAAGCGGAGTGGTTTCGGAACTGAAAGGCTTCAATGAAGAAGAAAAAGGCTTCATGGGGCTGTTCAAGAAGCCGGTCAACAAGATCGGCATGATGAAGGCTAAATATGACAAGGCCGAGGTGAACATCAACAAGATCGTCGATGTACTTGAAGGTCATGAGACCAAGCTCATGAAGGATTCGGCCATGCTGGACAAGATGTATGAGATGAACCTCACCTATTACAAGGAACTGTCCATGTACATACTGGCCGGCAAAAAGAAACTGGCTGAGGCAGAAAATGTAACTCTTCCGGCACTTCAGAAGAAAGCCCAGGAGTCACAGCTTCCCGAGGATGCCCAGGCTGCAAGGGATTATCAGGAGATGTGCGAGAGGTTTTCCAAGAAGATCGTGGATCTGGAACTGACCAGGACCATAGCGATGCAGACAGCTCCCCAGATAAGGATGATCCAGGCCAATGACATCCAGATGGTGGACAAGATACGTTCAACAGTAGTAAATACCATTCCTCTGTGGAAGAGCCAGATGGTCATCGCTCTCGGTATCCAGAACGCTACCGAGGCTGCAAAGGCACAGCATGCCGTTACCGATATGACCAACCAGCTGCTGCAGGCCAATGCCGAAGCACTGAAGATAGCAACCATAGAGACCGAGAAGGAATCACAGCGTGGTATAGTTGATATAGAGACACTCAACAAGACCAACCAGAGCCTGATAAGCACCTTTGACGAAGTGATGAAGATACAGGAAGAGGGCCGCGAGAAGCGTAAACAGGCTGAGGATGAGATGCTCCGTATGGAGAACGAACTCAAGGCCAAGCTGCTTGAGGTAAGGAACAGAAGATAAAAACAGGGTAAACCTGACAGGAAAACCATGGGGACGAAAACCATGGGGAAAACCATGGGGACGGACCTGGTGGTACTTCAGTACCACCAGGTCCGTCCCCGTGGTTTTCGCCCCCGTGGTGTTTTTCCCCGTGGTTTTTATGTTTACTAACCCCCTTAAACGTGGTATAATTAGTATTGGTGTACTATGCGGAGAAATGCGGTATGAGCAGGAAATCAAAAGAAGAACTGGAAAAAGAATATATCGCAAAAGAGGAAGCGGAACTGGAAAAACTCCGCGAGAATGCGAGACGTCTCCAACAGGAGGAGGATGAGAGGGAAAGAAAGAAGAAACTCTTAAAACGTGCCATCCTGTTTAAGTTCGTTATACCCGGGCTGATACTCGGAGCTATCGTGATCTATATAATGGGCTGTTTCAGAAGCTGCAGCAAAAAACCGGTAAAGGAACCCGCCGAAGTACTTGAAGAAGTCGGGACTGCCGTACAGGAAGCGGCTGAAGCTGTCGTAGAAGAAGTGATAATCGGAGAAGAAGGTGAATTCCGTTATATCACGGAGAGCACATTGAAAGACGTGGTGTCAACGGCTGTGCTGTATACGGCGAGCTATCCGTATAACGGTTTTGTCGGGATAAAGGATGCCGGCGGAACAGTGCAGTATTATGTGGCATACAACGGAAACGTTAAGGCGGGTTTCGATTTTGATAAAGTGGAAGTAAGCCTCGATGAGGAAAGCAATACCATAACAGTGGTACTTCCGGAACTGAATCCTCTCGAGATCACCGTGGATAATGATCTGGACTATCTCTTCATGGATGAGAAGATGAACAGGGAAGGTCTGTTTTCACAGGCATATGCGGCAGCAGAGGAAGATCTGAAAAACAGGATGAGAGATGATGCGGCTATAAAGGCGGCAGCTATAGAATCCGCAAAGACTGCGGAACTGGCACTTTTAAAACCCTGGGTGGAACAGGTGGATCCGGACAGGGATTATACCATCAACGTTAAGTATGCAGGGGAGGCGGGGCAATGAAAAAATATCTTTTCATGATATTGCTGCTCCTGGCCGTCGGACTGCAGGGCTGTGCGGGAGCAAAAGAAGAGGAAATGACAGAGGAAGCAACACCTACGCCTCTTCCTACGGCTACGCCCACACCTACGCCCATACCCACACCGACTCCCGTACCGAAGCTACAGGTAAATCCGGATATCAGCCGTATAAGGGCTATTGCGGAGCTTGCAACCTTAAAGTGTGTTTATCATAATGTTGCAAAAGGTGTGCAGGAAGCGGGAACGGGCTTAAGCCATGTCGGTGAAAAATCCAGGAAATTCTGGATGGAGTTTGACGGTGAGGTGACCATCAGTTATCCGCTGGATAAGATCAGCATGACACAGAACGGTGAGGAGATACACATAGTTCTTCCGGATCCTAACGTAGACTGCAGGCTGCTGTCGGATTCACTACTGAACGGAAATTATGTTGTTGAAAGCGATAACAGATTTCAGATAAATCCCATAAGAGTGGAGAACGAGAACAAGGCCGTAAATGATGCGGTTGAGAATATGAAGGCTGATGTGATGAGCAATTCATCTCTTCTGGTCTCGGCAGAAAGCCAGGCCAGGATGCTGATAGAGAATTATATCAGACAGATTGGCAGACTTACGGATGTTGACTATCGTGTTATCTGGGACTGATGAAAGGAGTAGCGGCGATTGAACGTTGAGGCGAGTTTTGCTTTCGCAGCCATAGTGATATCGGTACTTATACTGTACTATTATTACAGGCTCAATAAAGTAAAAAACACTCAGGGAGCATTTTTTGTATGGCTGGTCGTTGATAATACGCTGACCGCTTTATCGTCATACATGAGATGGGCCGTGGATAAGTATGTTTCCGACGTTCCGGATATGTTCTATTACGCTATGTCATATATCTACTTCATCACGCATACCGTGATGATAGTTCTGATATTCTTATATATCTTCAGTAATGTACGTTCCTGGAGGGAGATGCCCGCATTTGCCAAGGCCTTTGTAATCGTTCCGGTCAGTCTTGCGCTTATTTTCATAGCAACCAATCCGCTTCATCAGCTGGTGTATTCCTATGACGGAAATATCTATCGAAGGGAAAGCGGCATAATAGTAGTTTATATAACTTTCATATATTATTTCATAAGCACTCTGTTTGTGGTGATATGGTTTAACAAGAGCTTTTCGAATAAAGGCAGAACGGTGGTACTTACCATACTGGGCATAGGGCTTGCCAGCGTAGTGATACAGCTGCTCCTGCCCGAGATGCAGGTGGAAGTATTTGCCATTGCGCTTTCCGAGCTTATACTTTTCCTTTTTATACAGAATCCCACGGAGCAGATAGATGCGGCTCTCGGAACATACAGCAAAACAGCTTTTTCCGAAAAGATGCGCGACAATATCATTTCCAGGAGACGTTTTGATCTGATAGTTCTGGATATCAGGAGTTACAGAGATTACGAAGCAAAGCATGAGAAAGGCGGAAGGCCTCTTATGAAAGCTGTTGCATACCGGCTGAGAGAGCTGGCTTCGGATATCGGGATATATAAGGTTGCGGAGAATACCCTTGCCATTGAGATTATAAGACCGAAGGCCAGAGAAGCTACAGAGCTGATCTCCAGAGTGGAAGCGGATATGGACGGGATATGGGATGTTGAAGGAGAAAAGGTATCGCTGCAGGGGCATCTTTTAAAGCTTTGCATGCCCGGTGATATATCGGATTACGAACAGCTGCAGGTTCTCATCGAGAGGTTCAGAAATAAGGCTTATGAAAGCAGATGTATGAGCATCAACGATTTTGATATGCAGAGCCTTGACAGATACAGACATATATCCGGTGCGCTTGCACGCGTTATAGATAAGAAACAGTTTGAGATACGTTATACGCCTGTTTATTCGATGGCTTTATCGAGAGTCATAGGCGGAGAGATAGCCGTACGTTTCTACGATGACGAACTCGGATATGTATATAACGACGAGATATTCAGTTATGCCGAGAGAAGCGGACATGCACTTCAGCTCGGACAGCTGATATTTGAAGATGTCTGCAGTTTCATATCAGAACACAGACTGTCGGACCTGGGCCTGTCTTTTCTTCTGCTGGAGTTAATGCCGGACATCAGTATGCAGCCTTCGATGTATTCGAAACTTAAAGGTATAGCGGACAGATATAGAGTGGATCCGAAGATATTCTGTCTGCAGGTAACCGAGCGGACCGTATCAAGAGCTACACCCACTTTTAGAGAGAATATCAATGAGATGAATGCAGCCGGTATCAGGTTCTGTCTGGAGGATTACGGAAGCGGCTTCACCAATATAGCATCGATATATGAGATGCCGTTTTCAATACTGATGGTCAATCAGGCTGTCATGCATGCGGCTATGGGAAATGAAAAGGCACGTATAACCATGGACAGCACACTTACGATGGCACGTGATCTGTCAATGATGACAATGGTTGCGGGTATCAACGATGAAAAGATGTTTGGCGTGATATCCGATATGGCCGTGGATTTTGCCATAGGTAATTATTTCTTCGAACAGCTGGACGGTGAGGAATTCCTGAAGGTAGCCAGGCTGTCTGCTGAGGAAAGGGACGGGGGTGAGAACATATGAGATACAATATGATCTTTGATTATACCGCCCTCGCTGTTATTGCAGTCCTGCTGGCTTATTACTTCAGAAAAAGAAAAGCGACCCTGAGGGAATATAAGCAGTATCATGGGATGCTCATTACGTCGATGCTGTTATGCGTCACGGATATATTTGTTTACTTTTTCTACAGGCATCCGGTTGCAGAAGAAAGAGTGCTGGAATACTTCGTACATGTGCTCGATCTGATCTTTCAGTTTTATCTGATCACCGGATACAGTAACTATATGGAGATAGTTTTTACGGGAAAGGGATACAGCAGGCGCCGTACGCTTGTGACGGTATATCTGCCCATAGCCCTTGCGATCTGCGCAATAGTTATATCGGCCATTTTTGCTTTCGGTGACGGGATCAGTGCAGTCGAATACAGACAGGGTAAGCCGGTAGTATATACCTTCATAGCACTTGTGCTTTATACCCTTATTTTCACCGTTTTACTTGTGCTGAGGCGGGGAAAAGGAGTAGAGAATAAGGCTAAGGTGATACATATGGTTGTTACCGTGCTGCTTCTGCTTTTTATACAAAGCCTGCAGATGATAGACCAGCAGAAAAGGATAATGCCTTTCCTTATGTCTCTGCTTATGACGGAGATGTTATATACCGTACATAGGTCATTTGAGATCTTTGACAGTACGGATTCCATGCACAAGCATGTGATGATGAGCCAGGCTGCAGAAACGATAGAAGCAGGTATACCTTATCTTTATATCTTTGTAAAGCTGCATGACTACAGGGTCCTGACCGAATCCATAGGACAGGAGAATACAGACTTTTTCTTAAGACAGGTCAGCGGGTATCTTGAATCGATGAATAATGACAGTGTGGTGTTCAGGGCAGCTCCCGATATCATGGCCATGCGTACGGGTATAACGGACAGGGAAGTAGCGGATGAGCTGCTCGGGGAGATAAGAGGCAGGTTCAGACAACCCTGGAGAAACGGTATGCTGGTAACCATGCTTACGGCCAGCTTTGTTAAGGGTTTTGCGCCGGAAGAGATAACCAGCGTGAAGCTGATGAGACAGCTTGTAAATAATATCGGACGTGACGATCAGGAGCCTGACAGTATATCGGATGCTGCGCAGTACATCAGGGATGATAAGGATGCACAGATGCTCGAAGCCATAAGGAGAGGCCTCAGAGACGGCAATTTCAAAGTATTTTACCAGCCCATATATTCCACTAAAAAGAAAAAGATCGTTGCGGCGGAAGCTCTTATCAGACTCTTCGATCCGGAGTACGGATCCATACCGGCAGAGCCCATGATAGCTCTTGCTGAGAGAGAAGGATATATACTGCAGATAGGAAGATTTGTATTTGAGGAAGTATGCCGCTTTTACAAGGACGGAAAACTGGCCGATATGGGAGTGGAGTACATAGAAGTGAACCTTTCAGCAGTACAGTGCATGCAAAAGAGTCTTGCGGAAGAGTTCATGCAGATAATGCATGACAATGATATAGCTCCGGACAGCATCAATTTCGAGATAACCGAAAGTGCGGCCATGATAACCAACGCAGCAGTGACCAAGAACATCTGTGATTTTGAACTTCACGGAGTGTCGCTGTCGCTGGATGATTACGGAACAGGATATTCAAATATATCATACCTTTATGACATGCCCTTCATGATAATGAAGATAGATAAATCAATACTGTGGTCTGCCGAGACAAATAAAAAGGCGGATATCACACTTGAGAATACCTATAAGATGGCAAACCGACTTCACTTAAAGGTGGTACAGGAAGGCGTTGAGACCGAAGAACAGATAAAGAAGCTCTTAAGCTTAGGCTGCGATTACTTCCAGGGATATTATTTCTCGAAACCTGTAGAGGGAGAAAAGTTTATCGGGTATGTAGCAAATTTCGAAGTGCCGGGAGTATGTAACAGCTGATGAACAGTATCAACGCATTTTTTAAATCGGAAGGCTACGGCCTGTATGTCTGTTCACTGGACAGACGGTATTTTTCATTTGTCCAGGAAGAGAATTATGTAGTCAATGTCATATGCTTTTTTGATGAAAGAAAGGAAACGAGCACGCAGGCGCAGCTGCAGGGTTTTCTGGATGTACACAGGGAGCGTTTAAGCTACGGCAGGGATAAGGATATACATTTTCTGAAGATAATGATAGTCGACCAGATGGGACCGTCATTTATCAGGCCGGCAGCAGATCCGAGAGGCGAGCTGTATGCTTATGCATCCGGTGAGGATGAAGCGTCAAAGGAAGCCGGCAGACGCTGGGTCGGGGATGTATGGTATATGATAGAAGACGGAACCAGCGGAACCAGACTTTTTGTGCCGCCCCAGGCAGTGGAAGACTTCTACGGTATAAGGCGGGGACTGGAGAGCTTTGTAAGGGAAAACGGCGTGAATGTAATGCTGCCTTCGGCAGAACCGGTTGAAGAAGATTATGAGAAAACGCCGGTGAAGGAAACGTCTTCCGGACCGAAGTCCGGTAATCTATCCGGGAAAGATAAAAACGTTCCGTGGATCACGGTGGGAATGATCCTGATAAATCTGCTGATGTTTGGCATGAAGAATCTTGACATGTACAGGGCGGAGGATTATTCGCTCACCAACGGCATAATAGGTGAAACAGGACAGTGGTACAGATTTTTCACCTACATGTTTTTACATGAATCGGAACTGCATCTGATGAACAATATGATCATGCTCTATGCAGCAGGCAGCCTGATCGAAGGTATGATAAACAGGGTATATTTCACGATACTGTATTTTATATCGGGTATAGCGGGTGGTGTATTGTCCGTATGGTATCATACCAAAGCCGGTCAGCCTTACTATTCGCTTGGTGCGAGCGGTGCGGTATACGGTCTGATGGGAGCCATACTGGCAGTAATGATACTGACCGGACTGTGGAGGATAAAGGCAGTCTTTTTCAGGATCATAATAGTGCTCTGTCTGCTCTTTGCAACAGGTGCGGCGGCCGGGAAGATAGACGTAACGGATCATCTCGGCGGTTTTGTCTGTGGTATGATATTGTGCGGTATTTATATAATAACGACGGCACCTCTAAAAAGAAAGGAAGTCTGAGGTATGAAGATAAACATATATTACGGCGGACGCGGACTCATCGGCGATCCCACGCTCTTTGCGGTACGCAGGATGATGACGGTATTTGAGGAACTGAACGTCAAGGTCAGCAAGTACGATCTTTTTGAACAGAAGAACAATATATCATCGCTGCCGCTTACTATCAAGGATGCGGATGCCATCATACTTGCCTCGACAGTGGAATGGCACGGTGTAGGCGGGATGATCATGAATTTTCTTGATGCATGCTGGCTGTACGGTGACAAGGAAAAGATAAGCAAGACCTATATGGCTCCCGTCGTGATGAGTACCGCATACGGTGAAAAGGAAGGAGAGCTTGAACTGTTGACTGCCTGGCTGTCGCTTGGAGGCATGACCTGTCAGGGGCTTTCAGGATATGTGCCTGAGGTATCCACGCTCGAACAGAACGAAGAATATCTGAAACTGATAGAAAAGTGCGCGGAAAATATATACCGAAGCGTGTCACAGCGGGCAAAGGCGCTGCCGGTCAGTGCCATGGCCGTAAGCAGGATAACAAACAAGACCAGGAATACAACGCTTACGCAGCAGGAGACGGAGCAGCTTTCCGAATATGCTTCGGATGAGAAATATGTAGAAAAACAGAAAGCCGATATAAAGGAACTTGCGGATCTCTTCAAAGGCAGGCTTTCAAGCGATCATGAAAAGGGCGAGGATCTGCCGGCCAGATTTAAAAAAGCATTCAAGCCTCAGGCAGGAGCAGATCTGAAATATAAGATAAACATAAGCGAAGCTCCCAAACCGCTGATACTGAGAGTTGAGGGAAACAGGCTGGAGGCAGCTTACGGTGAGCTGGTATATCCCGATGTGGAACTGAGCCTCGAACGCGCCGTGATAGACGAGATTACAGAAGGACGCAAGACCTTCCAGGGAGGCTTTATGGAGGGAAGCATAAAGACCAAGGGTGATTTCAAGAACTTAAGACTTCTTGACAGTATATTTGCTTTTGGTTGAGATATGTTCGGATACGTACAGATAAGAAAAGCCGAGTGCAAAATAAAGGACTATGAGAAGTACAAGTCGTATTACTGCGGATTGTGCAGGGTACTGAACGAACGCTTCGGCACGCTTGGGCGTGTGACGCTTTCCTACGACATGACCTTTCTTGTGATACTGCTGGATTCGCTGTATTCGGGCGATCACAGGATCGAGAGACGCAGATGCATCATGCATCCGGGAAAGAAGCATAAGGAAGTGAGCTGTGCGGCCACGGAATACGCCGCGGATATGAACATGCTGCTTACCTATGCGAAGTTTGCGGATGATCTGGTGGATGATAAGGATGCAAAAAGCGCGGCGGCTCTTCGCCTCTACAGAAAGAATTTTCTGAAGGTTAAGGCTAAATATCCCTATCAGTACAGGGGTATCACGAAAGCGCTGAAGAAGCTGGAAGGGATAGAAAAGAATGATCATGAAGGCTTTAAGGTAAAAAAAGCGGCTGCAGCTTTCGGGGAGCTGATGACGGCGCTGTTTTCCTACAGGAGAACGGCAGAACCGTTTTTGCATGAACTGAAAGGGCTTGCCTATCATCTGGGCTGCTTTATCTATATCTGTGATGCCTATGATGATATTGAGGATGATATAAAAAAAGAAAGTTACAATCCGCTGAAATCATTGTATAATGGAAAAGATTTTGAGGAAAAAGCTTATGAACTGATGTATGACGAAGCAGCAAAGTGCGCCTGGTATTATGAGAAGCTGCCTTGCACGGAGCATAAGGACATACTCAGTAATATCATATATGCGGGCATATGGAACAGATATGACCGCAAACAGGATAAGAAGAATAAAGATCCTGAGCAGAGCGAAGGATCCTGTAAAAAAGGAGACAGTTATGAAAGATGCTTATGAAGTGCTTGGTGTAAGCAGAAATGCAAGTGATGATGAGGTAAAAAAGGCCTACAGGGAACTGCTGCGCAAATATCATCCGGATAATTTTGCAGGGACACAGAATCCCCTGGCTTCACTTGCCGAGGAAAAATTCAAGGAAGTACAGGAAGCATATAACGAGATAATGACGGAAAGGCAGAACAATCCTTTTGGTTACGGAAATACCGGAAGCGCCGGCAATACCGGTCAGTATTCCGCGCCGGACAACCAGGGCGGGTACGGTTACCGCAATCAGTATGATGTCAATTCCGGATACTACGGACGTCCGGCCAATTACAGGGGCCAGTCCTGCGGAACGGGCAATTTCTGCTGTGATCTGTGGTGTATGGATACCCTGTGTGAATGTATGGGAGGAGATCTCTGCGCATGCATGTAAGTGTCCGCACCATAGCCTTAAGCGGTATGCTTACCGCATTATCATTGGTATGCATCTTCTTAGGCAGTGTACTTGAATTTAATACGGCTTTTCTGCTTGTGCTGGCGGCCTTTCTTATCGGTACCGTGGCAGCGCTTGGGGGAGTGCCGGCGGCACTGTGCAGCTTTGCGGCAACGGTTATTCTGGGCTGTCTGTTAAGCCCGGTAAAAACATATGTGCTGACCTTTTCCTTATTCGTACCTTATGCGGTGGCTTGTGAATATACTTCCGGGAGCAAAACGGATAAGAAGAGAGCGGTACTTGTAAAAGCATTGGTGTGGTGGATCTGGTCTGCGGTATGCGGTTTCATATTCTATCTGCTGGCGGGAGTGGCCGGTCTTACGGAGCTGATGCCGGAGATAATGAAGGATGCGCATACGGCGATAAAGCTGGGCATAGTGATAGCAGCACTTGCAGTTGCCTGGGTGATCACGGATGTCGCGTATTACGCATACAGAAAAGAAATAAACGGAAGACTACGGAATATTTTCAACAAGGAAGAAAGAAAATGAAGAAGATAGTACTGACAGGTGGAGGCACTGCGGGACATGTGACTCCGAATCTCGCGCTTATCCCGCATCTTAAGGAAAGGGGCTATGATATAAGCTATATCGGTTCCTACGAGGGTATCGAGAAAAAGCTGATAGAGGAATTTGATATACCTTATTACGGCGTTGCGACCGGTAAATTCAGGAGATATTTCGACCCGAAGAACTTTACGGATCCCTTTCGTGTGTTAAAGGGCTACGGCGAAGCGAAGAAATATCTGAAGCAGATACAGCCGGATATAATCTTTTCAAAGGGAGGATTTGTTTCGGTCCCCGTGATACGTGCGGCTGCATCACTTAAGATACCCAGTATCATACATGAGTCCGATCTGACACCGGGGCTTGCCAATAAACTCTGTATACCCGTAGCGGCAAAGGTATGCTGCAACTTTCCGGAAACTCTGAAATATCTGCCGGAGAAAAAAGCGGTGCTCACGGGTTCGCCTATCAGGGAAGAACTCTTAAAAGGTAATAAGGAAGCTGCTTACGAGCTTACAGGCTTTAACAAAGGTATGCCCGTGATAATGGTGATGGGCGGTTCACAGGGAGCGAGTGCGATAAACAGGGTGGTAAGAGAAGCGCTGCCCAGGCTGCTTAATGATTTCCAGGTGATACACATCTGCGGAAACGACAAGATGGATAATCTGCTTCTCAATATGCCGGGATATAAACAGTTTGAATATGTGAGGACAGAACTGAAGGATCTGTTTGCGATAACGGATCTGGTGATATCAAGAGCCGGAGCAAATGCGATCTGCGAACTGCTGGCACTTCGGATACCGAACATACTGGTTCCGCTCCCTCTTGAGATAAGCAGAGGCGACCAGCTGCTGAACGCCCAGTCTTTTGAGGATCAGGGATACAGCATGGTGATAAAGGAAGAGAGTCTTGATGAGGATTCACTGGTCGAAGGAGTACAGCAGCTGTATTTCAACCGAGACAGATATGTGGAGACGATGTCAAGATCACACCAGTATAACTCGGTGGAAACGATCATTAATCTTATAGAGGAGATATGTAATGAAAAAGGATGACTGCATTTTCTGCAAACTTGCAAACGGAGATATCCCGACCAATAAGGTTTATGAGGATGAAGACTTCACGGCGATATTGGATCTGGGACCTGCTACAAAGGGACATACCCTGATACTGCCGAAGGAACATGCCGACTGTCTTTTTGATCTGCCCGATGAGACAGCAGCAAAGCTCCTGCCGCTGGCAAAGAAACTGGGTAAGAAGATTTCGGACAGCCTTCATGCCGACGGTATGAACGTGATACAGAATAACGGCGAGGTCGCAGGCCAGAGCGTGCTGCATTATCATCTGCACCTGATCCCCAGGTATAAAAATGACGGCCAGCATCTGTTATGGAAGCCCGGCAAAATGAGCGACGAAGAGGCTAAGGAGATCCTTGACGCCTTGACGTGAGACCCCCGCAGTGGTAATATTATGTCAACTAACGAGACGGAGATTTTTTAAGTGGCGCAGACCGTTGCATTCAGAAAACCGAAAAAGAGTCTGCATCCGGGCATGATCCTGGTGTTTCTGGCACTGGGTGTATTCCTGGCTCTTTTTGCGTACAACAGTATCTCCCTGAAGAAGGCCAAGGCCGAACTGGAACCGGAGATAGCGCACATGGAAGAGATGATAGAGGAAGAGAACGAGCGCACGATCAAGCTTAAAGAATATGAAACCTATACACATACAAAAAAATATGCCGAAGAAGTAGCCAAGGATAAGCTTGGTTACGTATATGACGGCGAGATAGTATTCCAGCCGGAGGATGATTAAGGAAAAAGTTAAAAAATATATAGAAGAAGAGCGGATGGCAGACGGCTCTGAGCATATACTTGCAGCTGTATCGGGCGGACCGGATTCCGTATGCATGCTTATGATCCTTAAAGAACTCGGGTACGAAACGGAAGTGCTGCATGTACACCACGGTCTGAGAGAAGCTGCCGATGAAGATGAGGAATTTGTAAGGGCACTGGGTGAAAAGCTGGATGTCCCTTTTTTGTGTAGGAGAGTGGACGTAAAAAGCTATGCGGAGAAGGAGCATCTTTCCACGGAAGAAGCAGGCAGGAGACTGCGTTATGCTTTTTTTGAAGAGAGGGCAGAGGAGCTGGAAAAGACCGGTAAAAAAGTGCTCATAGCAGTGGCACACAATATGGATGACAATGCTGAAACCGTATTGTTCCAGCTGTTTCGCGGCAGCGGACCTAAGGGGCTGTGCGGCATACCGCCCCTGCGTGACCGTGTGATAAGGCCGATGCTGTGCTGCAGGCGCAGCGAGATAGAGGAATATCTGGCGTCCCGCGATCAGGGATACAGGATAGACGAGAGCAACGAGACAAATGACTATACAAGAAACCGGATAAGGCATATAATACTTCCTGCGGCAAATGAACAGATAAATGCAAGGAGCACCGAACATGTGGCAGGCAGCGCCGCAATGCTCAGGGAAGCGGAAGATTTCATCGAGGATGCCTTAGGTGAAGCATATGTTGAGAATGTGCGGTTTGAGGACGGTATCGCGCATATCGGCAGGGAAGGTTTTAAAAAGCTGCATCCCTATATCCGGAAAAGACTGCTGCTGGCGGTCATGAAAGAGGTGTGCGGATCGGCAAGAGATATAACAGCGGTACATCTGAGGCTTTTTGACGAACTGTTTTCTATGGAGACCGGAAAGGTACTGGATATGCCGCACAGGATGCTTGCAAGGTGTGAACGCATCGAGATACTGCTGCTTAACAAGTAGGGCAGAGAGGAGGAAGCTATGGACAATATCAGAGAGATCATAAGTGAGAGACGCATAAACAAACGTATAAAAGAGATAGGTGCCCAGATAAGTGAGGAATATGCAGGCAAGGAACTGCATATGATCAGCGTCCTGAAGGGCGGAGCTTTCTTCACCTGCGAACTCGCAAAGCGTATAAGCATACCGGTAACCCTTGATTTCATGTCGGTTTCCAGCTACGGAGACGAGAAGAGTTCAAGCGGTGTGGTAAAGATAGTCAAGGATCTGGACGAAAGCATAGAGGGCCGTCATGTTATGGTCATAGAAGATATAGTGGACAGTGGCAGGACACTTTCCTATCTTATGAAGATGCTGAGAGAAAGAAAGCCGGAAAGCCTTGCACTGTGCACGCTTTTAGACAAGCCTTCGAGGCGTACGCATGAAGTGCATGTGGACTATACGGGTTTTGAAGTGCCGGATGTATTCATAGTAGGATACGGTCTGGACTATGCCCAGAAATACAGGAATCTGCCGTTTATCGGAGAGATCGTTGAAGAATAAAAAGATGCTTCGTTAAAGAAGGGCGAAGGATCATGGATCGGAGGAGTAAAGTGAGAAAAACCGGATCGGGAGCATATTTTTTTGTAATAATGCTATTGGTGGCTGCAGCTATATGGCTGGGGCTGTATTCGCGCCAGAGTGAAGTGCATACGAGAGCGGAATTCGATAGTGCAATGGCTAAGGGTGATGTGGTCAGCATAACAATATTACAGAACAGGGAAGTGCCGACAGGAAGCGTGGCCGTATTGAAAAAGGACGGTACTACTTTTCGCTTCAGCGTTACTGATGTAGGGGATATAGAAGAGTATGCAAAGAATAACGGAATAGAGACTATCATACGTGATGTTCCGAAAGATAACTGGTTTCTGGAATATGTGCTGCCTTATCTTCTTATCATCATAATCTTTGTATTTTTCTTTTCCGCAATGCAGAACAATCAGAACGCTGGAGGCGGAGCCGGTGCGCGTATGATGAATTTTGGCAAGAGCCGCGCGCAGATGGTGTCGGATGTAAGTACAAGATTTAAGGATGTTGCAGGGCTTCGGGAAGAAAAGGAGGATCTGGAAGAGCTGGTTGATTTCTTAAAGGATCCCAATAAATTTACCGAAGCGGGAGCCCGTATACCAAAAGGCATACTGCTCGAGGGACGTCCCGGTACAGGAAAGACACTGCTTGCAAAGGCTGTTGCGGGAGAGGCCGGAGTACCGTTCTTTTCCATATCCGGGTCTGATTTCGTGGAAATGTTTGTCGGTGTCGGCGCATCGAGAGTAAGGGATCTGTTTTCGGAGGCAAAGAAGAATTCACCCTGTATCGTGTTCATCGATGAGATAGATGCTGTTGCCAGACGCAGAGGTACAGGTATGGGCGGCGGCCACGATGAAAGGGAGCAGACCTTAAACCAGATGCTGGTGGAGATGGACGGTTTCGGAGTAAATGAGGGCATAATAGTTCTTGCGGCCACGAACCGTGTGGATATACTGGATCCAGCCATACTGCGCCCCGGCAGGTTTGACAGAAAGATAACGGTATCACCGCCTGACATAAAGGGCAGGGAAGAGATACTTGAAGTGCATTCCAGAAATAAGAACCTTGCAGAGGATATAAAACTGGAAGATATAGCAAGGACCACGGCAGGCTTTACCGGAGCGGATCTGGAGAATCTGCTGAACGAAGCGGCGATCAAGGCCGCAAAGGATAACAGAAAATATATCACAGCTGAGGATGTGAAGAAATCCTTTATAAAGGTCGGCATAGGAACCGAAAAGACCAGCCGTGTGATCTCGGAGAAAGAGAAGAGGATCACGGCTTATCACGAATCGGGGCATGCTATACTGTTCCATGTGCTGCCGCTGGTAGGCCCGGTTTATACGGTATCCATAATACCTACGGGTGTGGGCGCGGCAGGATATACGATGCCGCTTCCGGACAAGGACGATATGTTCATGACCAAAGAACAGCTGCGTCAGGAGCTCATGGTATCGCTTGGCGGGCGTATAGCGGAAGAACTGGTCATAGGCGATGTGACCACAGGCGCATCCGGTGATATAAAGAGTGCGACCAAGAAAGCCCGCAGCATGGTGACACGCTTCGGTATGTCGGAGCTGGGCATGATCAATTATGAAGACAGTGAGGAAGAGGTATTTATAGGCCGTGATCTGGCGCATGCAAAGAACATAAGCGAAGCCAAATCCGCAGAGATAGACAATGCCGTAAAGAAGCTCATAGACGAGGCATATGCGTCCGCTAAGAAGCTTCTGGAGGAGAATATCGATATACTTCATAAGTGTGCAGCCCTTCTTATCGAGAAGGAAAGGATCAGCAGAGAAGAGTTCGAAGCACTTTTTGTGTAGAAATACCAAAAAAGAAACGATGAAATTATTATATTTGTTATTTTAGCGAATAGACGAAAATGCATAATCTGCTATAATGCTTATTGTAACCCCCAATACATTATATAGTTTTTGCTATAACCCCATAAGAAAGAAATACCTTCTCTGAAAATGACAGTGTGAGCTGTCATTTTTACTTGCTAAAGCAAGTAAAAATGACGCGAGCAAACACAATCTGCGATTGCGTTTGCCGCCTTTATGCGCACTCGCGCGTAATGAAATTGTTGCCTTCGGCAACCGCGCTCGGCGCAGGGCATTCCGCAAGCGGAATGCCATTTAAAGCAATGTATCGTTTTCCGATGGCCGGCTCGCCGAAAAACTCGGGTTTATTAACATGAAAAGATCACGTGTGCCGAAAACTTATATACTGATGATACTGGTGACGGTTTTTGTTATCGCCGGCGGCTTTTTTATTTTCGGCGGAAATATAGAGAAGGGCATAAAGAAGAGTTATCGGGAGCGTATTACGACCGACGGCAGTTTTACGCTGGAGCATGAGCCGTCGGAGCAGCTTTTATATGCTTTCGGAAAGGAAGGCATCACCCTGTATGCGCAGGATGAATGCCGATATGCCTGGAAATACAGGGAAGAGCCGGAAAGCGAAGAAAAAGAAAGGGACGAAGCAAAAGTACTTCAGAGAAAACTTACCATACTTTCCCTGACCGGAGGACTGACGGATGATGCACTTGAGGCTGAGCTGGCCGAGAGCAATAAGGGACAGTGGCAGGCTTACCTGGATGAGATGCAGGATATGGCCGAGGATCTGAAGCAGAAGCGGGAAGAACTCGAGGCCAGACAGGATGAGTCAGAAAGAAAGGCTGAACCTTATGTGCTGGAAAACGGTGAACTCCAGAAGGAGGCCGTAAAGATCCAGAGTATAAGGGAAGGGCTGATGAAAGAGATATTCGCTTATCTTATATCTACCGGTGCCATCAGGGATTATACGGAGATAGAGAATAACGGGAATGAATTATCGCCGGAGGTACTGGCTCTTTTACCTGCCGATCTGAGAGGAAGAGCGGCAGCCCTGCAGGAGCGGGCCGATGAGCTTCAGGCAAAATATGATGAACTGGACAGGAAATACTCCTATCTGGATAATGAGAGCGATGAGCTTGAAAGTGAAACGGAAGCTTTTCATGAAGAGGAGCAGAAACTGGAAGAGAGCGAAGCGCAGATAAAAGAAACCAAAGAAAAGCTTAAAGAACTTGAAGCTTACGAAGCGGATAAAAACACGCTGGTCTCTTTCGTGCCTGTTTATGAGACCGAAGAGTTTGTCAGCATATCGAAGAAGATCAAAAACTTAAGAAGCATCTCTGCCGGCCTTCTGGTACTTGCTATTGCAGGAATCATCATAACAGTGATGCGCAGCAGAAGATGACAAATCATGGGGGATAAGAAAAACAACGCAACAGGCCTTAAGAGCATCAGAATGAAGGCTGTCGTAACTCCCGTGAATCTAAACTGGACTCTCTACGAACTGACAGAACAACTCGCGAAAGAAATTCAATGACTCCAGGGCAAGTTAGAGGGTTTTTGTTTTATACGGAAAAATGTTATAATCGTAATAGATTTAAAATGGATGCAGAAAAATATATTGATGGGATGAAAACAAAATGAGTGTTGAAACAGAGATAAAGGAAGATTCGCGTAAGCCGGTAATAACTGTTTCCGGCTCGGTTTTGAATTTCTCGGTCCTGCTGATACTGGCAGGCTTCATGATATATATGTATGCCGATATCACGGATACGATAGAGAATTCGGTGTTGCTGCTGAGATGCATCAGCGAAGGACATATCAGGGATTTTTATGAGTACAGTGTAGCTAATTCCACTACGTTATATGCAGCAAATTACAGCTTCTTTACCTATATCATCTGGGCTTTATGGAATATACCCATCTTTCTTTCCTGGAAGATATACGGCGCTAATTATCTGTCATCACCTCCTGCTCTTATGTGGGGAAAACTGCCGCTGATATTTGCTGCTGTGATAGCTGTTTTATTGATGAATCGTATTGCTGCAGAGATCATTAAGGAAAAAGACGGGAATGGATCAGAGGAATATGGACCTTTTGCGGGAAAGGGACCGGGTTTTATCTGTATCTTCGCTTTTTTCGGAAGCAGCGCTTTTCTCTTAAGTCTTGTAATACTTACGCAGATCGATATCATAGCCCTTGATCTCATTCTTTTGGGAGTGTTGTTTTATATTACAAACAGAGAAAAGATGTTTATTATCGCGTTTGCTCTGGCAATGCCGTTCAAGACATTTGCACTGTTTGTTTTTCTTCCGCTGATACTGCTCAAAGAAAAAAACATCTTAAAGATAGTCGGGAAAACCTTATGCATATTTATACTGCCGTTGACAGAGGCTTTACTGTTTGGCCGAAGCGCTATATATAGAGCGGCGCTGGGTTCCCAGGCAAGAGATGCATTCAGACAGCTGCTGGGACCGAACTTTCCGAGCGGCACTTGTATCTTTATCCTGGTCTTTGTAGCGGTTTTGGTATATTGTATTCTGGCAGCGAACAGAAGCAGGAGAGAGATCATATATATCTGTTTCCTTGTACTCGGAAGTTTTGTTACCTTTGTCCAGATCACAACTTACTGGGTGATACTGATGCTTCCTTTTCTTGTGATCATCATAGCAGCAGAGAGCAGGGGAAGGATACTGTATCTTTTACTGGAAGCTGTTGCCTCTTTCTGTTTCTTTATGGAGGAGGCAATTTCAAGTGTGCCTCTCAATGAAGACGGGATGCTGATAAACCGTCTGCTGCTCAGGCCGCTTTCGGGCAGATCCGAAGCAGTATACAGTTATGATTCTATGATAGACATGTTCACAAGATATGGCATTGATCAGTGCTATGAGGCTTTTTTCAGTATTTTCATGGCATGCATGCTTCTGCTCCTGATACTTACGCATCCCCGTATAGTCGACAGGGCCGGTGAAAAGCTGGAGATAAAAAATCCCGTCAGTGCTGCAGCAGTATTGATACTCAGGGCAGTGCTTTTTGCGACAGTGTTCTGGCTGCCCTTACATGCCTATGGAGCAGTTGACAGACTTCTGTTCTCTAACAGGGAATATGCTGATCAGGAATATGGCATTAAGATAATGGATGAGGATGTGCATTCGGTAGTACAGGTATTTAAGATCTTAAATGATGGCACAGCACGTAAGCTGAAACTCAGACTTAAAAACAACAACAGCACAAGAAGTGATTTTTCATCATTAAAAATATCATTGTATGAAAGCGGAAAAGAGGAGCCCATTGCAGAGAAGATAATAGGCTGCAGTCTGATCCCGGCAAACAGTGATACGGTTATCAGTTTCAGGAAGACAGAATTTAAAAAAGATACTGAATATGAGATAAGAATAGAAGGGATAGAGGGCGTTAATACCGAAACAGCTCCGGTGCCGGAGGTATATGCTTCTTCGTCAATCTTTTCCTATTATGGACAGTTGTATATTGACGGCGAATCCTGTGGCGGTGAGCTCTATTTTGAACTGGGTGAATGATCTATGATATCCGTACTGACAGCAGTATATAATGCTGAAGCTTATATAGTGCGATGTATTAAAAGCGTATTAAAACAGAGCTTTACGGATATTGAATTTATCATACTGGATGACGGTTCGGATGACGAAAGTCCGGAACTTATCATGGCTTACGGAAGCACTGACCCGCGTGTACGTATATATAGAGAAGAACACAGAGGCATAGCGGCCTGCAGGAAGGAACTGATATCATATTCGCAGGGAGATGCATTGATATTCCTGGATGCGGACGACTATATGGAAACTGATATGCTTAAGAAGATGGCAGACAGCATGGCGGAATATACTGCAGATGCGGTCATCTGCGGATATACCATGGAATATAGCGATAAGAGCATAAAAGGCAGGATCAGGCTTAAGAGCGGTTATCACAAGCCGGATGAATGGGAAGAGATCAAGAACAAAAGCCTTCTCTATGACAGGGAAAGCGGAAATACGGATAATGCGCCTACAGTATGGAACCTGCTGGCAAAAAGAGAACTGTATGCTGAAGCTGCTTTATGTCTTGATGACAGACTGGCGCGCGGTGAGGATACTATACTTTCGTATGGTACGCTTTTGCGGGCTAAAACCGTTGTTGTGTCGGATGAGCCTCTCTATCACTATACCCAGAGAAATGACTCGCTGATGCGACAGGGTTTTTTTAATTTTCCGGAAAACAGACAGCTATTCGAGGAAGGGCTTAAAGCTGCTGTGGAAGCTGCCGGCTATCCGATGCTTAAGGATCAGGCAGAGGAGATCCGCAGAAAGCTGGATAATATAGTCCTTATACAGAGAAAGAGGGAAAGGGGAAATATTGATGCTGCCGGCTATACCGATATGTTGAAGATGCTGCTGTCAGCAGGAGAAAGAGTGAGACTGAAACCGACGGGCATAAGCATGCTTCCGCTTATCAGACCGGATACCGATACCGTATGGATCGAAAAGAGAGAAAAAACAGAAAAGGGAGATATATTACTCTGTGAAGACGGGAATGGAGCAGTGCTTCACCGTCTGATAGGAAAAACAAGGAAGAACGGCAGAGAGTATTACATCCTTAAGGGTGATAACAGCAAAGAGAAGGATACACCGGTGGACAGGGCTATGGTGCTCGGAACAGTGGTGAAGATAGAAAGGGAGGGCGAGCTTAAGGATATCCGGGATGCCGAAGGAAGGGCTTATCATATGCTGAAGAGCAGGTTCACGGTCCTTGATGGCATAATAACCGGGATCAGGAGAGCAGCTCTGTTTAAGAAGGGATACCGCTATTGTAACTGCTGCGGTAATTTCGCTCCTTTCAGAATCTATGAAGACCGGGACTGGGATCAGGAAAAAAGAAAGAAATATTATACGACCAAAGAGAAGATCAGCTGCTGTTACTGCGGAAGCGTTCCTTACATGCGGCTGGCCGTGAACGCGGCGGAGAAAGAAGAGGGCTTTACCGGAAACGAAATACTGAGTTATTCCATGCATCCGCCGATAGAAAGCTGGCTTAAAAGAAAGCTGATACCCTATTATGTGCTTGGACCCGTGGCATACAGGGAACCGGAGGGTGAAGGCTTGTGTGATGAGGATCCGGAATTGCAGCCACCTGAAGGGAAAAGATTTAAGAGTATACTGTGCGTGCACGGGCTTGAGTTTGCATCGGAACCACTGAAAGCTCTTGATGAGCTGATAAGCAAAGCTTCAGAGGATGCAACGATCATAATGGCATTCAGCAAAAGCAGTGAGCAGAGTGAGCTTGCTGACAGGAGTTTCAAGGCCTATGTTTTCGGCGCTGCCATGGAGGAAAAGATAGACTCGAGATTAAGAGAGGCAGGCTTTATAAAGAAGGAAGCCGGCATAGATAAGAACTCAAAAGAGCTGATGCTTATGAACGGTCCGGCGATATTTGACGAATGCCGGATGAGTATCTATGTCAGGACCTGATGGGAAGAGATAAGGCTTTTTCTTCAAGCAGGGATGCGCGGCTTTCGATATCCGGCCCTTCATCGGAAGTGATAAGAGGCAGGGAATTGGCTGCAGCGGCAGTTTTAAGTAAGCCGGAATGGCGGTCCCATACAGGGATGATGAGAGCATCGGAAACAGAGAGGATACCGGCGGGATCATTGGTGATCCCCAGAGGGAGGACTATGTCAGTCAGGTCATCATATTCACAGCCGGCTGTCAGTCTGTGAAGAAGCGGTCCGTCACCGAGCAGGATAAGGCGGCTTTCCGGACGGGAGTTCTTAAGCTTCTTCATCAGTGCAAGGGAGATATCCAGTTCTTCTGCAGATTTCAGTGAAGAAAAAAGACAGAGAACAAAGAGTTTTTCAAGCTTCAGAGTATACCTCAAAAGCAACCTCTTATCATCGGAATATGTATACGGATAAGCACGTTTTAAAAGCAATAAATGTTGACGATTCATACAAATTCTTATATCATATAGTGTTAGTAATGTCAAAATTGACATAAGGAGGGAATAAAATGGGAAAAAAGATATACAGGGGCATAGAGATGGAAGTGTCCAGTTATGATACTTCAAAGGATATGATGCGCAGAGGTTTAAGCGGAGGATCTTTGAACCCGAATGATAACTGCTGGAGAACCATGTTTGAATACTTAGAATTCACAGAAGTGATGCTTCGTCAATCAAGAAGAAGACTTGAAGCCGGCTTTATGGGACTGCCCAGAGGATGGAGAAGAAAATGAAAAAAAATGTATATGTTGCATTTCTTATGACCATAGTGTGTCTGGCGATAGCGATGGTACCGCTTACGGCAGCTTTAGGTGAGCCGGAAGGGAATCCGGAGTTTATTATCTTTGATCCTGCAGACTATGAGCTGTCTGTACTGCCCGGAACATATGACAACGCTCTTGTGCTTACGGTGAAATCCATGATATCGGATAATGCCAATATTATTACGGATGCTAAAAGTGGACTTGAAGAGAACAATCTGATAAAAGGAATACTGTTAAGCGGAAACAGTATAACTACCCAGGAACAGTTAAAAAATTATATACAATCAGCCTCCTTGCTTGCTGCATATGAAGATGATCAGTTCAATGTCAGCATTTCGGATCCTAACATCGGAATATCCAAAGAAGATGCAAAAAGAGTGCTTAAAGATGTTTATTTATTGATGTATGGAATGGAAGTAGATGATGACAGTCTGGACACGTATGTTGAAACATGGATGGGGACAAGTGCTGCACAGAGAGAGAAGTTCAGGATGATTTCAGAGATAGTAGCAGACAGAGCTATCTGGTTCGAAAGTATGATAAAGACGTTATATGAAGAAGGACCGGTAGTATCGGATAACTACATCTACTATGGTTTCAGGAACCTGTATGGTCCCGATATAGATATCCCGCAAAAAACCGTGACTTATTATCTTGAGCAGTACGAAGAGCCTACGGATTATTATCTTTTCATTTTAAACAAAAAGACAACAAATCTTAAAGGCAAATTAAATACGGGCAATCCTATAGAAAACGATGAATACAGTGTATATCATTACCGTATCAGAGGTAAAAAAGATAAAGCTGTTAGTCTGCCTTCAAATACGGCGGATCAGGAATATATCTATACCGAGGATCTGCTTGTAGAACTGTTTGAGGATGGAAAGCAGCCGACGCAGAGGGTATACTATACGACAGACGGAACGGACCCTGCTGTATCCGAGGGAAGAAAAGAATATACCGGCGGAGGAATAAAGCTTGAAGGCATACCGGGCAGGAAGACTACGGTTACGCTCAAGGTGTATTATGAAGCCAGTGAATATCAGGCTTCTGATTACCTTGAATATACTTATATAATAGAAAAAGAAAAGGAGCAGGCCGAAAAACCGAAGACAAGCATACCTGCCAATTATTATACCGATGACAGGGTGATCACTCTTGATACCAGTAACACCTATGAGAATACTAAAACCTGGTATACGCTGGATGGCAGTGATCCGCTGACTTCCCCGAGCAGAAAAGAGTATGACGGTAAAGGCATAGAGATCAGCGGCATACCCGGTGAAGTGACAAGAGTGGTATTGAAGGCTTATTCCGTCGGCGAAGAGAATTATTCAGCCGGTGAAACTGCGGAATATGTGTATTATATCAATAAGCCTAAGGAAAAGGCTGCAACGCCTGTTGCAGACGTTAACGGAGGAAGCTATACCGAAGATAAGCAGGTTAAGCTTTCAGTGGCTGAAGGCGTATATGAGCCGTTAAAGATATACTATACGCTGGATGGAAGTGATCCTGCAGTTTCCGAGAGCAGAAAGCTTTATAAGGACGCCATCGATATCAGCGGTGTACCCGGAGTAAAGAACAGTATCGTGCTTAAGGCCTGTGCAGAAGGTGTAAAGAATTATTCGGTCAGCGATACTGCTGAGTACAGATATGAGATCACTAAAGCGAAGCTGACAGCTCCCGAAGTGACTGCAGATCTGAAAGAGGGAAGCTATATAAAGGATATTGCAGTAAAGCTTTCCTGCGCTAAGGGAGCATATGAGGACCTGAATATCTACTATACCCTGGATGGTTCAGATCCTTCCGTTTCAGCAAATGCCGTTAAGTATGATGGCGGAGAGATAAAAATATCCGGCGAAGCAGGCAAAAAGACAGAAACAGTATTAAAAGCCTGCGCTGTCGGAGATAAGAACTACAGTACCGGAAAGATAAGCGAGATACATTATACAATAGATAAGGAATGGCTTAAGCTGGAGCCTTTCAGCATAAAGACCGGTAATAAGGATAATGCTGTTACAACGGAATTTGATGTGATAGTTACAAAGACGATAAGTTATAACGGAACTACACATGTGATCGAAGGCGCGGAAGAAGATGAGAATAAAACAGCTGATATCCACGCCGAGATAAAGGGAGCTGTTACGGAATATGCTACGCCCGTATTTAATGCTAAGAAGAGTAAGAACGTAAGCAAGGACGGCGCTTACCTGACTCTCAGCTTTAAAGCAAAAAGCAATGCAACGGCAGAACAGAAAGCCCTGATCAAACAGCTGAACAAAAAGCTTAAGAATAAAAAGATAAGGATTGAATTTAACGCCAGAGAGCTTACAAAAGATAATATAAGACTTGAAACACTTAAGAAAAACAAATACAAAGTCATATATATCACAGATGACGGCAGCGAGATCAAACTTAAATCTAAAGATTATAAGCTGAAGAAAAAGAAAGGTATCATCACGGTAAGCGGAAAAGGCAATTATACAGGAAAAGTTGAGTTTAAGTAATGGTGAGTTGCCCCGGGAATATCCCGGGGCTTCTTTTAGTATGAAAGATAGGAAAGAGATATGTCATCTGACAGAGTGTTTCTGAGCATCATAGTGCTCTGTTATAATGTGGGAGAATATATCGACAGATGCTTAAGAAGCTTAATTGAGCAGCAATTCGAAGACTTTGAGGTGATAGTGGTCGACGATGCTTCCACGGATGACAGCGGAAGCAGGGCAGATGCTTTTGCCGCGAAAGATGATCGTATCAGGGTATTCCATAAGGATCACGGAAACATTGTAGCCGCAAGAAAATACGGTCTCTCAAAAGCAGCCGGTATATATATAGGTTCTGTGGACGGAGATGATTGGATAGAAGCGGATATGTACGCAAAAATGTGTAAAGCCGCGAAGGAGACTGATGCCGACATGGTGCAGTGCAGCATGTTCAGAAATGCCAGAACATATATAGGCATAGGGACACATCCCCAGGAAACCGGACTGTATATCGGAGAGAAATACAGAAAGGTGCTTCTGGCAGCACCTTCGGAATATGACACCCACATCATACAGAATTCACTTTGCAGCAAGATAATAAAAAAGGAGCTGCTGTCCCAGGCTATAGATGGAATGGATGATGACTGCGTACTCGGTGAGGATGCCGTATGTTCGGTAATTTGCGCAGGGCTGGCGAAAAGTCATTATCAGATAAAGGAATGCTTATATCATTACAGACTGCGGGAAGGTTCACGTACCAACAGTACCGAAAGCGATATGCTTGGGCGTCTCCGGAAACTCAGTGTTTTCGGCAAAAAAAAGATTGCAGAGATCGAACCCGCATTAACGGAACAGATTGATATCAGGATAAGGATGTTTATCATAATGACTCTGGTACAGGAAATGTCCGAAGGAAAAATGAGTGACGAACGCAAGGCTTACTGGAATAAGATGATGAAGAAGCCTGAACTGCAGGCTGCCATGAATGCGGGAACAGGCAGGGATGAAAACTCTTTATTTGTAAGGTATGTTTATGGTATGCTGAAAAAAGGAAAAGTGCCTCCCCGTTTTCTGTTTAAGGTGAAAAGATGAAGATACCCGTGGTCTTTTGTGCAAATGAATATCTGTTGCCGATGCTTTCAGTGACTCTGCGTTCCATGGAAGAAACAGCGGTAAACAGTCGGTACGAGGTAAAGCTGCTTATGAAAGAGATTCCGGAGTGTGCAGAAATGCTGCGTGCAGAGGTTTCGGAGTATAAGCATCTTGATATTGAATTTATATCGATCGGCGAAGAAAGTGAAAGCTTCAATTTCTTTACAGGCAACAGGCCGGACCTTCCACAGGAAGCATATTACCGTCTGTTTATACCGGAATATTCGGAATATGATAAAGTGATATATCTGGACTGCGATGTGATAGTCTTAAAAGACCTGGAAGAAATGTATGGCTGTGAGCTTGGAGACAGGATGATCGGAGCTGTCAGGGATTATACCGGAATAGGCATGTATCACGGAAGAGTGGATGGCGGCAGGGAGTATTACGATAACGAGATAGGATTTAAAAACTATAACGATTATTTTAACAGCGGCGTACTGCTGATGAACCTGAAAGCCATACGCGAAATGCTCGGTGAAGACGGGCTTATCCGCATCGCTATGGAGAATGATTTCAGAAACCATGATCAGGATGTGCTTAACATTGCCTGTGCAGAGAGCAAGCTGATACTCGATGCCAAATGGAACTGCATAATAAAAGAGCATCATGATAAGAATCTTCCGGAAGTACTCAGGGAAGAGATAGACAATGCAAGGAAAGATCCGGCTATAGTTCATTTTGCGGGACTGCATATGAAACCCTGGGTGAACGATACAGAAGAAGCTTATCAGTATTTCTGGCCGGTGGCAGGCAGATCCGTGTTTATTAATATGCTGCTTGACAGAACAGGGAGCATCAGGCTCAAGCGCTGTATACCGAGAAGGGAACTGGCTTTTGAAGTAGACCTGGCAGGACACTGTAATCTTAACTGCAAGGCCTGTGCACATTTTTCTCCGCTTATAAAAGAAGAACTGGCGGATGCCGGCGAACTTGAAAAAAGTTTTGTCAGACTCGGAGAACTGTTTGAAGGAAGGGTTTCTTCCATACATCTGATGGGAGGTGAACCTCTGCTTCATCCTGATATAAACAGTATCATGGCCTCTGCAAGGAAAGCTTTTCCCGAGGGTAAGATACAGATAGTGACCAACGGGATCAGGCTTACTCAGATGGATGAGGCTTTCTGGCTCTGCTGTCATGACAATGATATAGAGATATCGGTCACGCGTTATCCCATCGATATAAAGACCGAAGAGATAAGGGCTGCAGGACTCATGTTTGATGTGGCGATGACTTTCTTCAATAACAGCGGTAATGAAGATGTGCATTTCAGAAAGCATCTCTTCGATCCTTCCGGAACAAGGGATATAAAATACAATTTCTTTAACTGTTATCTTGCAAATGAGTGCATACAGCTCAAAGGTCACAGGCTCTATCCCTGTTCACTGGCAGGGCGCAGTTACAGACTGGAAAGCGTGTTTCCGAGCGGGATCGCTGAATGTGAAGAAGACAGCATAGATATATTTAAGGCAAAGGATAAAGAAGAGATACTCAATTTCCTGTGTAAACCCATCCCCTTCTGCAGATACTGTGCGGTAGACGAATGGTACGGGCATGAGATGAAATGGGGATTGAGTAAGAAGGAGAGAGACGAATGGCTTTTGGAAGAACCGTAAAGATCGATAAAAAGGCTTCTTACAGGATAAAGGAAGGCTTTGAACTGAAAGAAGTGGTAGGCAGGACCGTTGTTGTTTATATGGGAGATGACAGTGAATTCAACGGTATCATCCGGCTCAACGAAGAAGGTGTGTTTGTATGGAAACAGCTGGTAAACGGAGCAGGCGTTGATCAGATAGCGGCTGCGATGGAGCAGGAATATGATGCAGACATAAAAGTACTGATAGAGGATGTGACGGAAGTGCTTACTTCTCTTTTGAGGGAAAATGTGATAGAAGCATGTTAAGAAATGTCATGAGCCTTCTGGATAGGAAGGACAAAGGAAAACTTATCATACTGTTTCTTCTGGATATGGGGAGCATGGCAGTATCGCTGTTGAGCATAGCCGTGATAGTTCCTTATATCTTTATACTGTTCGATCCGTCGGAAGCGGCAGCATATCCGATATTCCGTTATATCGCAGTCTTTCTTCCTAAGGAGAATAGCCTGCATTATCTTCTGGCTGCATCCGGAGTGGTACTGGCTCTGTATGCGCTGGTCTGCCTGTACAGATTGTTTTATGATTATGTGTCTACGGCAGTAATGCTCCGTATGATGCAGAAGTATTCGAGATATCTTCTGAAATGGTATCTGAACAGACCTTATGAGTATTATTTTTCCAATCACAGTGCTGATATAATACACAGATATTCGGTTGCAGCATTGAACCTGCTGAATGGTATAGTAGTGGCGGCAATGGAACTGGCTGCACAGGTTCTGACTCTTATCCTTCTTTCGGTATTACTTATCGGCATGCACAGGACAGTGATACTCATACCTGTTTTTGTCATAAGCATCCTGTGCCTTACCTTATATGAGCTGACCAAAGGAAGGCTGCAGGGATATGCGGTTGAGCTGAATAAGATCGGCAGGCGTGTATCGATAAAGCTGCAGGAAAGCTTAAGAGCGATCACCGAGCTCCGTATGGCAGGCAAGACGGATATGGCATACAGGTGGCAGGTAAAGGGCCAGGAGGAATCATACAGGATACATGTTAAACGCAACCTGCTGATGAATGCGCCGAATGCACTTGTGGACTTCTTTACACTGGTGATGATACTTGCGGTGCTGCTGATAAGCTACGGGATCACAGGAGATATCAAGGAAGGAATGGTGGTGCTCTCGGTTTCCGTATCGGCAGCTCTGCAGATACGGGATACGGTGATGGGAATCTTCGGCAGCCTTAATGAAGTACGTTCCAATGCCGGCTCCTATGATGAAGTGTTTGAGGAAATGAAGCAGGCAACGGAAGAAGCACGAAAGGCTGATAAGCACGAGACTGCCGTGCCTTCATTTGAGGAAAGCCTGGAACTTAAAAACATAAGCTATACTTATCCGGGCACTGATACGGAAGTAATCAGCAGCCTGGATTTGAAGATAGAGAAGGGTTCGATACTCGGCATAAGCGGCGTCAGCGGCGCCGGAAAGACCACACTTGCACAGCTGATCCTGGGACTTTTAAAACCCGGAAAGGGCGAAGTGATGCTTGACAGAAAGGCCGTGGATACAGCCGAAGACGGATACGGAAGATTGTTTGGTTACGTGCCTCAGGAGATAGTGCTGCTGGATATGAGCATAGAGCAGAACGTGGCTCTTGAGGATGATCCCGAAAAGATAGACAGGGACAGAGTCAATAAAGCTCTGGAGATGGCCTGTCTTCTTGACTTTGTTTCAACTCTGCCCGACCGTGCCGGGACAATGACCGGAGAAAACGGAGTAAGGCTCTCCGGAGGACAGCGTCAGCGCCTCGGCATTGCCCGCGCGATATACAGCGGCGCCAAAGTGCTCGTCTTTGACGAAGCCACCAGCGCCCTCGACGAAGAGACCCAGAGCGATTTCCTGGAAACCGTAAACGCACTCAAGGGCAGCTACACCGTCATCATCATCGCCCACAGAGCCAGCGCCCTGAAATACTGCGACCGGGTATTTGAGGTGTGATCCCCGGCCGGATCAGAATGCCGTATACGGACGGATTGCATCCGATACGCTAGCCAATGCTGCTCCCTATCAGTTCATCATGTCTGAATCAAGCCTATTAATCTCTGAAATATGACCTAATGCAAGTTATTGTTACTCCACGGTCATAAATGTCATTGCCTTGTAAAAACGCTTATGGTCTAAAAGCAAGTAAGAAGCTTCCAGGGTCATAGATTTTACGATAGTTTTTATGATGGTTTTGCGGTAAAAATACGATATGATAAGCATCCCGAAGTTTTTGCGGATCGATTTTTTCACAGTGAGTTCAATGCCGATATCGGATCGCAGGTGTCAGAAGCACATGAGGCTGAGACTATATATAAGGAA
>JAIKYA010000171.1 GCA_024683645.1 Lachnospiraceae bacterium | reverse complement strand
TATGATGCGGTATCTCTCGGCGAGATAATGCTGCGTCTTGATCCCGGCGAGGGACGTATCAGAACGGCAAGGCATTTTACCGCGTGGGAAGGCGGCGGGGAATACAACGTGATCCGCGGTCTTCATAAATGCTTCGGTCTTAATACCGCTGTGATCACTTCATTTGCGGATAATGAAGTGGGAAGGCTGATGAAGGATCTGATAGAGCAGGGCGGCGTAGATACTTCGCTCATCTATTGGAAGAAGACTGACGGGATAGGCCGTATATGCAGAAACGGTCTGAATTTTACCGAAAGAGGTTTCGGCATCAGAGGGGCCGTGGGATGCTCGGACAGGGCCAATACTGCTATATCACAGGCTACACCCGGAGATTTCGATTTTGATCATATCTTCGGAGAGCTGGGAGTACGCTGGCTGCATACCGGCGGCATCTACGCCGCATTGTCGGAGCAGGCCTGCGAGACCGTGATAGCGGCCTGCAAGGCAGCAAAGAAATACGGAACCATAGTGAGCTACGATCTGAATTACCGTCCTTCCATGTGGAGCGCCATAGGCGGACAGGCCAAGGCTCAGGAAGTGAACAGGGAAGTGGCAAAGTATGTGGATGTGATGATCGGAAACGAAGAGGACTTCACGGCCTGCCTGGGCTTCAAGATCGAAGGAAACGACGAGAACCTGAAGGAACTGAATCTTGACGGATACAGGAAGATGATCGGTGAAGCTGCACAGACATATCCGAATTTCAAGGCTGTAGCCACCACACTGCGTACCGTGAAGACTGCAACGGTAAACGACTGGAAGGCAATGTGCTGGGCTGACGGGGAGATATATATGTCCAAGGAGTACAACGGCCTGGAGATCATGGACAGGGTAGGCGGCGGAGATTCCTTCGCTTCCGGACTGGTATACGGACTGATGACAACACAGGATCCGGAGAAGGCTGTAAACTATGGAGCTGCACACGGCGCACTTGCCATGACTACACCCGGCGATACCTCGATGGCTTCAAAGGAGGAAGTGGAAGCGATAATGGGCGGAGCCGGTGCCAGAGTAAAGAGATAGGAGAACAGAATGAGCGCAAAGACTGATGAGATGTTTGAAAAACTTTCGGAGGTGGGGATAATCCCCGTAGTGGTATTGAATGATGCAAAGGATGCGGAACCACTGGGAAAGGCACTGATGGAAGGCGGACTGCCCGCTGCGGAAGTGACTTTCCGTACTGATGCTGCCGAGGAATCGATAAGGATCATGTCAGCGAAATTCCCGGATATGCTGGTAGGCGCCGGTACAGTGCTGACTACCGGGCAGGTGGACCGTGCCGTTAATGCGGGAGCAAAGTTCATAGTTGCACCGGGACTTGATGAAGAGATCGTTGAGTACTGTCTTGAACGTGACATACCCGTGTGTCCCGGAACACAGACTGCAAGCGAGATGACAAAGGCGCTTAAGCTCGGTCTTACACATGTTAAATTCTTTCCTGCGGAAAACGCAGGCGGCCTTAAGATGATAAAAGCGATAGGTGCGGCGCTGACCAAGCTCCGTTTCATGCCTACGGGCGGGATCAATGCGGACAATGTGCTTGACTATCTTAAAGATGATAAGATCTTCTGCTGCGGCGGATCATGGATGGTAAAAGGCGACATGATCAAAGCAGGAAAGTTTGATGAGATAAAAGAAAAAGTAAGGGAAGCTGCCAAGCTGCGTAAAAAAGTATGAAAAAAAGATTATTAAGAGGACTGATGAGTCTGTCTCTGGCAGTCCTTACACCGGCAGCAGGTATCGGATCCTTCATGGGCAATGCGATATACGCGGAGGCGCAGGCTGACTACAGCGTTATCTTTGATGCAGTGTTTTATGTGGAGAAGTATCCCGAACTGAGAGCTGCCTACGGACGCGATGCCGATAAGCTGTACAAGCATTATCTGACATACGGTATAAAAGAAGGAAGACAGCCTTCAGCTAAATTCAATCCGCAGTATTACAGGACGAATTATCCCGATCTGCAGGCAGCCTTTGCAAACAACTGGAGAGCCTATGCCGATCATTACATAAATTTCGGCATGAAAGAAGGCAGGGTTGCGGATCATGTAATGGAAGCCGGAGCAGCTGATCCTGCGGTATCTTATAATGTAAAGCCTGCAGGTGGTTTGGCTACGGTAGTAGCGAACCCTCCCGATGCGGCAGGCTTTCTGACAACGACAGATCCTTCGCAGGTAAATGCGGTGGTAGCATCGGCATCCGCGCTTACAGCCGGAAGGAAGATGGTCTGGTCTTCTTCCGTTCCGAAAGCAGGCGCACCTTTAAAGGCATACAGTGACGGAAGCATACTTGCCGTAGGATGGAAAGAAGTCATAGGGAACCGGCTGTGTACATTTACGGAAGTGGTGATAAAAGACGGTTCACAGTTCAGAAGGAAACTGACAGGAGACATGTACGGTTCACCTCTGCGTCAGACACCGACGCAGATGGCTGCACAGGTCGGCGCAGTCGTGGCTTCTACTGCGGATTTCTACGCGTACAGATCCGTCGGCACCATAGTATATGCAGGAAGCATATGCCGTTTTGATCCCAATCTTGATACCTGTTATATCACTAATGACGGCAATATGCTGTTCTCTTATGCAGGTCAGATCAAGACTCTTGAAGAAGAGCAGAAATTCATAACAGACAACAATGTTAATTTCGGACTGACTTTCGGACCGATAATCGTTGATAACGGTCAGGCGAGAGCGGTACCCGCTTATGCACTGGGTGAGATAAACCAGAACTATTCCCGCTGTGCCATAGGTATGATGGATAAGGGACACTTCCTGATAATGACAATGAATTATGAGTACGGATACAGCGTTGCCACACTTGCGGAAGAAACGCAGGCCATGGCACTTAAGGGCTGCGCTAAAGCTTATGCACTTGACGGCGGCGGTACGGGAGAGATAGTGTTCGGCGGAAAGATGTATAACCGTCCGGACTGGAACAAGGAAAGACTGATCAGTGATATAATATATTTTGTTTCATCATCACAGTAAGGATATGAAGAAAGATACTATAAACATTTACGACATAGCTGAAATGGCAGGGGTATCGATAGCAACGGTATCCCGTGTTATGAACGGTTCCGAGAAGGTAAGTGAAAAGACACGCCGTAAGGTTATGGAGATAATAGAGAGAGAAGGTTTTACCCCGAATGTTTTTGCCCAGGGTCTGGGCCTTAATACCATGCATACTGTGGGAATACTGGTTCCGGATATAGCCGATCTGTATATGTCTGCAGCGGTGGCATGGCTGGAGGAGAGTCTTTCGGAGAAGGGCTATGAGTGCATATTAAGCTGCAGCGGGTTTGCACCGGAAGAAAAGCAGAAGCATACGGAGATGCTGCTCACCAAGCATGTCGATGCGCTGATCTATGTGGGATCGACTTATGCCGGCAGCGGCAGATCGGAAGATGAAACGGAATACATCAGAAAAGCAGCGAAGCAGATACCGGTGTTCATCATCAACGGATATGTAAAAGGCGACAATGTATACAGCAGTGTAAACGAAGACGAGGAAGCTGTGTATGAGGTCACTCTGAAACTGCTTGAAAAAGGCCGCAGAAAACCCGTTTTTATTACCGATTCCGGCTCATACAGCGCTCTGCAGAAAAAAAGAGGTTTTGAAAGAGCCGTAAAGAGCAGGGGAATGGATCGGACAGAGGAGATGGAGATACATGTTGCGAACAGCATATACGCCGTTCGTGATACGCTTCTTGCAGCCGGGAAAGAAATAGATGCGGTGATAGCGACCAACGACACCATAGCCGTGGGCGCAGTCAAATATGCAAAGGCAGCGGGTAAAAGAGTTCCGGAAGAGCTGGAGATAGTCGGATATAACAATTCCGATATAGTTATGGCTGTTGAGCCCGAACTGTCCAGCATAGATAATAAGACAGAGCAGGTCTGCCGTGATACGGTGGAACGGATGATAAAAGTACTGGAAAACAGCGGGAACATTGATAACAGTAAAGTAAGCGTTTCATGTCGTTTCGTAGAAAGAAACACTACGCATATTAACTGAAACACGGGAGGATAAGGATGAGATCATTTATGGATAAGGACTTTATGCTGTATAACGAGACTGCGAAGCATCTCTTCCACGCTTATGCGGAAGAACTGCCGATCATCGATTATCACTGTCACATATCACCGCAGGAGATATATGAAGACAGGCGTTTTGATAATATAGCGCAGCTGTGGCTGGGCGGCAGAGCGCCTGACGGCTCATTTGCAGGTGATCATTATAAATGGCGCGTGATGCGTTCCAACGGAGCAAGTGAGGATAAGGTGACCGGTGATGCACCGGCATACGAGAGATTTCTGGAGTTTGCAAAAGCACTGGAGATGGCAATAGGCAATCCCATGTATCACTGGTCGAATATGGAGCTGAAAAAATATTTCGGAATAGAGGAGGCTCTGACCGAAGACAATGCAAAAGAGATCTGGGATAAGACTTCAGAGATGCTTAAGAACGATCCGACGCTCAGCGCACGCGGTATCATACGAAAGTCAAATGTGGCTTTCATCGGAACGACAGATGATCCTACGGACAGTCTGGAATGGCATGAAAAGCTTGCGAAGGAAGACCTCGGCTTTTCCGTATGTCCGTCCTTCCGCCCTGACAAGGCCGTGAATATAACAAAGCCGGGTTTTGCCGCATACATAAACAAACTGGCGGCAAGCGTAGGAAAAGAAAAACTTGAAACAACAGAAGAGGTATGTGAAGCCCTGAGTGATCGGCTTGATCATTTCAAAAAACGCGGCTGCAAGGCATCGGATCACGGACTTGATTATGTGATGTTCAGAAAGGGTCCGGATGAAACAGCAGATGAGGCTTTAAGAAAGGCGATGGCAGGAGAAGCAGTATCTCTTGAGGAGGCAGAGATATACCAGACAAAGGTTCTGTGTGCGCTTGCTAAAAAATATCATAAAGAAAATATAGTGATGGAGATACATTTCTCCTGTTCACGAAATATAAATGAGAGAGTATGCAGCCTTCAGGGACCCGATACCGGTTATGATATGATAGCAAAGAGCAACTGCTATGATGAACTGGCTGCATTTTTCTCAGAGCTGGATAAGACGGAGGAACTGCCGAAGACCATAGTATTCTCGCTGGATCATAATGATTTCAACCAGATAGCTAGCTGTCTGGGCGGCTTCCAGTCTCCGGAGATCGCAGGCAAGATGCAGCTCGGTGCGGCATGGTGGTTTCTGGATAACAGGGACGGGATGGAGGAACAGATGAAGGCACTCGGAAATCTGGGACTGCTGGGCAACTTTATCGGAATGCTCACGGATTCCAGATCCTTCCTTTCCTATACAAGACATGATTATTTCAGACGTATTGCCTGCAATCTGATAGGTAAATGGGTGGAAGACGGAGAGTATCCGGATAATGAAAGATCACTTAAGAAAATAGTTGAGGGTATATCATATTACAACGCGGCAAGGTATTTCAATATCTGACAAGGAGGTATGGGGGATGTTTGGATTTGGTGCGATGATCGAAAAACTTAAGAAGGATCCCAAAAGGATCGTGTTTACCGAAGGTGAAGATCCGAGGATACTGGAGGCTGCTTCACGTCTGCTGGCGAGCAGCTTTCTGGAACCCGTACTGCTGGGAGATGAGGAGGAAGTGGCCAAAGCCGCTGAGGAAGCAGGTTACAATATCCGCGGCGCACAGGTTATAAATCCTCTTACATATGAGCGCAGACAGGATGTTATAAACGAGTTTTACGAGATACGCAAAGCCAAGGGTATGACTCCCGAAAAAGCAGAGAAGATGATGAGGGAGCGCAATTATTTCGGTACCATGCTGGTGAAGATGGGTGTAGCAGACTGTCTGCTTGGCGGAGCGACATATTCCACAGCCGATACCGTAAGGCCGGCACTGCAGATAATCAAGACAAAACCCGAAAACAGCATTGTATCTTCCTGCTTTATACTCGTAAGACCCGGAGCTACCGGTGAAAACGAGGTGCTGGCAATGGCGGACTGCGCCATCAATATACAGCCTTCCGAGGATGAACTGGTTGAGATCTGCGGAGAGACCATAAAGTGTGCGAGACTCTTCGGCATAGATCCGAAGGTGGCATTCTTAAGCTATTCCTCTCTTGGTTCGGGCAAGGGCGATTCAGTTGAGAAGATGAGAAACGCAGCCGAAAAGGCAAAGGAAGAATTTCCGGATGTTCCGATAGAAGGAGAACTGCAGTTTGATGCGGCAGTATCGCCCCGCGTGGCCAGACAGAAAGCACCGGGATCAAATGTGGCAGGATACGCAAACACCTTTATCTTCCCGGATATCAATGCGGGAAACATAGGATACAAGATAGCGCAGCGTATGGGTAACTTTGAAGCCTACGGACCTATACTTCTCGGACTCAATGCCCAGGTAAACGATCTGTCACGTGGCTGCAATGCACTGGAAGTTTATTCCATGGCGATAATCACGGCGGCTCTGACCTGAGAAAACTGTCATTATGGACGGGATTGTGGTATAATATATAGTTGTGCAAAAAAGGAGTTTATAATACCAAGGAGGAAATCATAATGAACATACTTGTTATCAACTGCGGAAGTTCTTCCCTTAAGTACCAGCTTATCGACTCGGACAGCGAGAAGGTACTTGCAAAAGGACTTGCGGAGCGTATAGGAATAGAGGGATCGGTACTTACGCATACAGCTTCCGGAAAGGACAAGGTAGTGGTGGAAGCACCGATGAGCGATCACAGTGTAGCCGTAAAGATGGTAATAGAAGCTCTTACCGATAAAGATCATGGAGTGATAGGTTCACTTTCGGAGATAGGCGCTGTGGGACACCGCGTGGTACACGGCGGAGAGAAATTCACAAAGGCAGTTGTGATAAATGATGAAGTGATAAAGGATATCGAGGAGCTGAGTGCGCTTGCACCTCTTCACAATCCTGCCAATCTCATAGGAATACATGCCTGCGAGAAGAACATGCCCGGAGTTCCCCAGGTAGCTGTTTTTGATACGGCCTTCCACCAGACCATGCCTCAGAAGGCATATATGTACGGCATACCTTATGAGTATTACAGAAAGTATAAGATCCGCCGTTACGGTTTCCACGGAACCAGCCATGATTATGTATCAAAGCGTGCCGCAGAGATACTCGGCAAAGACAGAAAAGATCTGAAGATCATAGTATGTCACCTGGGTAACGGAGCAAGTATTTCCGCAGTAAAGAATGGTGAATGTGTTGACACATCCATGGGTCTGACTCCTCTTGA
>JAIKYA010000126.1 GCA_024683645.1 Lachnospiraceae bacterium | reverse complement strand
GGAAAAGAAAGTTTTGACGAACAGTTGAGTGCAGAGAAGATCGGCTCCTGTCACGTGACAAGCGTAACCTGCGTTTAAAAATTCTTTAGAAGAGAGGAGAAAGATAATGAAGAAGAGATTGATGGCATTCCTTCTTGCAGTAGTAACAACTGTCGGAAGTCTGCCCACAGCTCCCGTTTTTGCAGCAGAAGACGTGGAGGAAGTAGTAGTTGAAGATGCTGGAGAAGCTGTTGTAAATGCTGACGAAATAAATAAGGTGTCGATTGTTAGCCTTAACGGAGCTGAGTATGATGATGCAAATCCTTTAACTTCAGTAACGATAAGTGCTGATGAAGTGCTTACAGTAAAGGCTATTTTCGAAGCAACTGGAAACACAATCAGTGATAACTATGTTGACCAGTATACTGTAAAAGCTGTATCCAGCAAGACTGGGGTTGCAACCGTTACTGACAGCAAAGACGCAGTTTCCAAAAATGGAGTTATTTACGCAGAAGGTTTTGAAATCAAAGGTGTTGCAGACGGTACGAGTGAGATAGAGTTCTCTATCGTTTCCGGCAATAAAACAGTCGGCGAAACAGGAACACTTTCTGTAAAGGTTGTTAAGGCAGCTGATCCTGTGGACCCTGAGACTCCTTCCGAGAACAAGACTCCTTCCGAGAACAAGTCCGAGTCTGAGAACAAGGCTGAGGAAGAAGTAATCGATTACGAGGCACTTGCTGAGGCTCAGAAGGATGCTGAAGGTATGACAGCATTCACACAGATTATCGATATCGATCCTAAAGCTCAGTTCCAGTCAATAGAAATGGTAGCTAAGCAGTCCTTCCAGAATGATCTGCTCAAGGGATACAAGTCAACCGCTAAGAAGGTTGTTGCTATCAGCAAGAAAGGTAAAGTAAGTGCTAAGAAGGCCGGATTTGCAGAACTTCAGGGTCCGGACGGAAAGATCGTAAGCATCAACGTAATCAAGCCTACCGTTGATAAGAAGCTTAATGTAGAAGGCGGAAAGACCGAGACTATCAAGATCGATCTTGGCAGCACTTCACTGAACGTAGTATTCGTATCAAGCGATCCCGCTAAGGCATCTGTATCTTATGATTCTGCTAAGCGTGAAGCTTATGTAACCGGTATTGTTAAGGGCAGCGTAACCGTTACAGCATATGTAAACGGCAAGACCTACAAGACCAAGGTTAAGGTAACATCAAGTGTAGTAAATGATTATGTAGCATACATCAACAAGGGTGCTAAGAAGTCCTTAAGCTATAAGGGCGTTAAGAAGTGGGTCATCCTTGATGCAAACGGAACAGCTACCGAGCTTAAGGGCAAGAAGAAGTTCATCGCAGGCGACAAGGCCGGCATCGTAAGCATCAACGGACTTGGCAAGAAGGATGCACTTGTGGTAAGCGGTAACCTGATCGTTCAGGATCTTACACTCAGCCTTGCAACAGGTAAGAGCGCATCTGTAAACGGTGTTGATGTAAACGCAGGCAACAATACTTTCGAAGTAAAGAAGGCAGCTACAGGCGATAAGGCTGAGACCTATGCAATAACCGTTAAGCTCAACGAGGTTAACGGTATCAAGACAGGATATGCTAAGCTTGCATTCAACTGCTATGCACAGGGACAGCCCGTAGTATTCAAGAGCAGCAAGGCTGCAAACGTTTACATGAACGGTAACGGCGTAATCGTAGCTAAGAAAGCTTACAAGAAGCCTATAACCCTTTCAGCTAAGGTAAACAAGAAGACGATCAAGATCAAGGTAACTGTAGTAGAGTAATTTCTAACGCAGACTGAACAAGATCGACGATCCCCCGTGCCTTAGGCACGGGGGTTTTTTATGCTTTAAAAATCCTTGGCTATAAAGCTGATAAGGGCCTGCGGACCGGATGTGCAATCGCGAGGGAGGAAGAAGTTTTCGGGACTTGTAAACAGCAGGGAATAGATTGTATAATCAATAGGATAAGATCACTGGTATATGAAAGGAATTACGTATATGCAGAAAATAAGGATAGTTTTATTAATATCACTTGCGTTTATACTGACAGCCTGCGGAGCAGAAAAAGAAATACCTTCTTCAGGCGGACACGAGAGAGAAGAAACAACAGCTGTTAAAGCAGATGATAACGGGCCTGAAGACAGCGGGGAAGAGATACAGGAAGGCGGTGCCGAAACAGAAAGTACTGTACCGCAGATGATAAAAGTATTGTCTGAGGGAGATACGGCTCCTGATTTTACAGCGGCTTTATGCAATGGGGAGAGCTTTAAGCTTTCCGACCATAAGGATAAGGTCGTGCTTATCAATTTCTGGGCGACCTGGTGCGGACCCTGTGTAAGGGAGATGCCTGCTTTTGAAAGACTGAAAGCAGACGCTATAGACGGCTTTGAGCTCGTGTGCGTAAACTGTATGGAAGATAAGAAAACCGTGGATCAGTTTGTGAAGGATGAGGGATATACTTTTAACATCGCCTATGATACGGACGGCAGCATAGGAATGTATTACCCTACTGAAGGCATACCTTATACACTGATAGTCGACCATGGGGTGATCAGCAGGATATATGTGGGAGCCATGGATGCCGAAACCCAGTATAATGAATATAAGTCTGCCATAGAGGAAGCGATGAAATGAAGAACAGGGTACGGAAGAAAACATTGATACGTATATTTCTGCTCATAGCAGCTGCCGTCCTGCTCTTTGCGGGAATAAGCGATGGCGGTTACAGGGATGTTAAAAACAAGGCGGTCAGGATCTGCTATGAATGTATGGGCATAGGATGAAGGCAAAGAAAAGACATTATACGCAGCTGATAGCTGCGGTTCTTTATAATATGAATATAAAAGGCTTTGCCACTGGCACGATATCCAAGGGAAGCCTCAAAGGGATATGCGTCCCGGGACTTAACTGTTATTCCTGTCCCGGAGCTGTGGCATCCTGTCCTTTGGGCAGCCTGCAGAGCGCGCTGCTTTCATCAAAATATAAGTTTCCGTATTATATACTCGGAACGCTTATTCTTTTTGGCTTGTTTTTTGGCAGGTTCATCTGCGGCTTTCTCTGTCCCTTCGGTTTTCTGCAGGATCTGCTGGATAGGGCGGCCAGAAAGCTGAAAATCCCTGAGATAAAAAAGAATAAGATAACAAGGGTGCTGTCGTATCTCAAATATATCATCCTGATCGTATTTGTGATACTGATACCGATAGTCCGTCTCACTCCTGCCTTCTGTAAATACATCTGTCCCGCAGGAACGCTTGAGGCAGGCATACCGCTGACCATGGCGGATGAACGTCTGAGAGCTCTCATAGGCGGACTCTTTTCATTTAAAGTATTTCTGCTTTGTCTTATCCTCCTGATATGCATGATCGCCTACAGGGCTTTCTGCAGGTTTCTCTGCCCGCTGGGAGCGCTGTATTCGCTGTTCAATCCCATCAGCTTTTTCGGCATGCATCTGGATGAAAAAAAATGCACCCACTGTGATGCATGCGTGCGAAAATGCCGCATGGATATAAAGAAACCCTGTGATCACGAGTGCATCAGCTGCGGTGAGTGTATTGAAAGCTGCCCCGTCAGTGCCCTGTCAATAGGACTTAAGAAAAAACAAGAGGCAGCGGGCTGACAGGCGTTTTCGTCTTGCGCGGAGGGCGCTTTTACGCTATACTTTAACAGGTTTTTACAGGCCTGTATTGTTCAGGACCTTGAACGAAAAGGAGATAAAAATGGCTGAGATCAGTGCGGATATAAGTGATATAGCGGTTAAGCGCGAGAAGGTAATAGTCAGGACCAGCGTGATAGGTATAGTTACGAATGTGCTGCTTGCTGCTTTTAAAGCAGCAGTAGGTATCATATCCAATTCCATCGCGGTCACGCTGGATGCCGTGAACAATCTGTCAGATGCGCTTTCATCTGTGATAACGATAGTGGGAGCAAAGCTGGGAGCCAGACTGCCGGATAAAAAGCATCCCATGGGCTACGGCAGGATAGAATATCTGAGTTCGATGATAGTGGCGGCTATCGTTATCTATGCTGGCCTCACTTCTTTTGTTGAATCGGTAAAGAAGATAATATCACCGGAGATACCGGATTACAGCGCTGTTTCGCTGGTGATCATTGCTGTTGCGATCGCTGTCAAGCTGATACTCGGCAGATTTGTAAAAAACACCGGCGAAAAAGTCAACTCCGGGGCCCTTATCGCTTCCGGTTCCGATGCCTCTTTTGATGCCATACTTTCGGCATCGGTGCTGGCTTCGGCGGTCATATTCATGGTCTTTGGCATATCGCTCGAAGCCTATGTGGGCGTATTCATATCGGTTGTGATAGTAAAAGCCGGCATAGAGATGATGCTCGATACCTTAAATGATATTCTGGGACAGCGCGGGGACGGGGAACTGTCCAAAAAGATAAAGTCCCTGTTAAAAGAAGAGGAGGGCGTGAGAGGCGCTTACGATCTCTTCCTTCATAACTACGGTCCGAACAAAAACTATGCGTCCGTTCATCTCGAGCTTCCCGATACCATGACAGTCGATGAGATAGACAGACTTACAAGAAAAGCGCAGGTAAAGGTATATAAGGAAACCGGCGTGATACTTACCGGTGTTGGTGTGTATTCGTATAATACCTCAGATGAAGAAGTGGCAAATATGCGCAGCCGTATTCAGGAAGTTGTAGCCTCCCATGACTGGGCATTACAGATGCATGGTTTTTATGCGGATCTTGAGAATAAGAATATACGCTTTGATGTCGTGATCACCTTCAGGACTGATATAAAGGAAGCGCTCGGAACACTTGCGGGTGAAGTAAAGCAGCTGTATCCGGACTTCCATTTCCAGATAGTCCCTGATGTGGATGTTTCGGACTGATGGCGGCAGATAAGAAAAAAACAGCTGATATCGCAGCACAGATCATCAAACTTGCTTCTGACGATATCATGATGCGTCTGAGGTTTTTAAACTCTGCGCTTTCGGAACTTTCTTACGAGGCAAGGGAAGGTGCGGGCTGCGTTTTCGGTACTCCCGACGTTTTTTTATACGACCCGCTTTATATACTTAAAGCGTATAAAGATGATGAGAGGAGGCCTGCAAGGATCCTGCTGCATTCTCTTTTTCATAATGTCCTTATGCATGCATATGCTTCGGAGGAAGATGAAGGGGAGCTTTGGAACATCGCCGTGGATGCGGTTACGGAGGCGGTGATACTGGAGCTTGATATTGAAGCATTTTCGCTTCGTGAGGATGAGCAGCTTAAGAAAAAACTGAAAGTTCTTAAGGAAGATGCAGGCGGACTCACCCCCGCTAAGATATACAGGCATCTGAAAAACAACGGAGTCAGTAGTCTCACGCTTGATGATTACAGAAAAAGTTTTTGCAGGGACGATCACAGTCTCTGGAAAAAAAGAGAAAGCTTTGAGATAGATGAGCAGGAATGGCAGAAGATCTCCGAGAGGATAAGAGCCGAACTGAAAGCCTTTTCCGAGGGCAGGAATGTCGGTGATGCACTGAAGGAAAATCTGGATACAGCGCTTAAGGAAAAGTACGATTATGAAGCAATGCTCAGGCGTTTCATGGTGATGGGTGAACAGACCGCACTGAATGAAGAAGAATTTGATTACGTATATTATACTTACGGACTGAAGCTCTATGATAACCTGCCTCTTATAGAACCGCTGGAATACAGGGAAGAAAAGAGGATAAAGGACTTCGTGATCGCACTCGATACTTCTGCATCATGCAGCAGGGAACTGATAGAGAGCTTTCTGTTAAAAAGCTATCAGATACTCGGAAGCGAGAACAGCTGGTTTTCCAAAGTGAACATCCACATGATACAGTGTGATGCACAGATACAGAGCGACAGGAAAGTAACGAGTATAGAAGAGTTAAAGGAATATATCAGAGACTTTAAGATACAGGGTTTCGGTGCTACGGATTTCAGACCGGTGTTTTCCTATGTGAATGAGCTGAAGGAACGCGGAGAATTCGATCATCTTAAAGGCCTGATATATTTTACCGACGGTTACGGTATCTATCCCGAAAAGCGGCCGGATATGGACGTGATGTTTGTCTTTGTCGGTGATGATGAGATGAGACGTGATGTGCCGGCGTGGAGCATGAAAGCCGTGCTGGATGCGGAAGAGCTTAAGAAAAATGAAGAATGACAGAGTGATAGAAAGAAAGGCTTTTCTCGGAAAGAGAAGGCTTTATGAATATGAGATAGCGGAAAATATAGAGCTTGTGGATGACTGGGCTTTCGCAAAATGCACCGATCTGCAGAGAGTGAAGATGCCGAGAGCAGTGTTGGGAAAGGGAGTGTTTGAAGGCTGCAGCGCTCTGCGGGAGATAAGGCTGGCAGACTGTGATTCCGATACGACGGCGCATCTCCTGGCAGCTGTGGCGCCGAGGAATGATGCGGGTTATCTGCTGGAACTTAAGGAAGCGGGCAGCAGGACCTGGTACGATAAATGGGACAGCTGGCTTAAGAGGCTGCTGGAGAGCGAAGACCAGGAAGGATATTCGGGACAGGTACCCTGCGGTGAGGAGGATTACGGTTCTTCGGATGTAGGGGCATATGAAAGCGGCAGGCGCAGGGAAAAAGCAGAGCTTTGTCTTTTACGGCTGATATATGATGAGGAACTGGAGGAAAGCTTCAGAACAGCGCTTACGGAATATATACGCGAACACAGGGCAGGATCGGAGGCAGGCGATGAGAGCTGGCTGGTCCTTCTGGAGAAGCATCATTCCGACAGTAAGTGGCTGGAAGCCTATGAAAAGGCCGGCGGAGTGACAGAGGAAAACATAGACAGGATACTTGCAGGCATACCCGAAGAGTATGCGGATATGAAGGCTTTCTTCGTGAAGAAGAGGAGCGAAGACAAGACAGTGATAGAAGGACTGATGATATAACAGACTCCGTATGATGTTGGGAATACGGAGTGCCAGAAGCTTAAGGAGCAGACATGGATATAGCAGAAGCAAAAGAAGGGATAAAGACAACAGTCAGGATGTATCTGAAAAAAGATGATACGGGTGCATACTGCATTCCGGTAAAGCGGCAGAGGCCTGTATTTCTGCTGGGCGCGCCGGGTATAGGCAAGACAGCGATAATGGAGCAGATAGCTCAGGAGATGGGCATAGCGCTGGTATCCTATGCAATGACGCACCACACGAGACAGTCGGCGCTGGGACTTCCCTACATTGAGAAAAAGCAGTACGGAGACGAAGAGTATTCCATATCGGAGTACACGATGAGCGAGATAATCTCGACGGTGTATGAGACGATGGAAAAGAGCGGCCTTAGCGAAGGCATACTTTTTCTGGATGAGATCAACTGTGTTTCCGAAACACTCGCACCGTCCATGCTGCAGTTTCTGCAGTACAAGACCTTCGGCAGGCACAGGGTACCGGACGGCTGGGTGATAGTGACTGCAGGCAATCCGCCGGAATACAACAGGATGGTTAGGGAATTTGATGTGGTCACCATGGACAGACTGAAGCTGATGAACGTGGAGCCCGATCTGAAAGCCTGGAAAAAATATGCTGCGGGAAAACAGATACACGGGGCGATAACAGCTTATCTGGAGATAAAGCCGGAAGATTTTTATCACATGGAGATGAGTGCGAAAGGACGCAGCTATGTAACTGCAAGAGGCTGGGAAGATCTCTCGGATATGCTGAAGATGTATGAGGAGGAGAACATACCTGCAGATGAGACACTGGTGGCACAGTATCTTGCCAACGAAAGAGTAGTTAAGGAATTTACGGCATACTATGAGCTGTATAATAAATACAAGAGGGACTATCGCATCTCGGAGATACTGGAAGGCAGGGCACCCGAAGCTGCTGTAGAACGCGCAAAGGCAGCGCGTTTTGACGAGAGGATATCCCTTCTCGGAATGCTTGCTGACAGCGTGGAAAGCCGTATGGCTGCGGTTACGGGCAGGATGGATATACTTAAAAAACTTAATCCGATGCTTACAGCATACAAGGAGAAGCTGCCCGGGATGAATGAGGATGAGGCAGCCGGCTTTATCCTGAAGATGAAGGAAAACATGGAAAAACAGCGCAGAAAGCTGGATGCCGGCGGCGCGTTATCGGATGCGGAGAACAGGGTATTTAAGGGGAGCATCAGACTGCTGGAGGATGCCGGACTTAAGATGATGCATGCAGAAACTTCCGGCCGTGAGATTCCACTTGCAGCTTACCGTGAAGCTCTTGCAGCACTGCAGGAGGACAGCAGGGATACATCGGCAAAACTTGAAGCACTGTTTTCTTTTGCGGAGGCAGCATTCGAAGACGGCAACGAACTGCTGACCCTGCTTACGAGACTGACGGTAAGTCCCGTATCATCAAGGTACATAGCGGCTTTCGGCTCGGAGACCTACAACAGACTCTCCGATTCCATGATGGTGAGCAAACGTCACAGCCGTCTGCGCGAACAGGTTGAGGAACTGCTGCCGGATGATATATGATATAAGACAGATCAAACAAGAAGGGAAAGTGTAAGGCATGACTTGTGAAAGATATACAGCGGATAAAAAAGAGCAGTGGAACGGCTTTGTTGCCGAAGCAAAGAATCCGCTCTTCATGCATAACAGAAATTATATGGACTACCATTCGGACCGCTTTGCCGATCACTCGCTTATGTTTTATGAAGAGGATAAGCTGACGGCGCTGCTTCCGGCAAATGAAAAAGAGGGCGTGCTTTATTCCCACGGCGGGCTTACTTACGGCGGACTGATACTCGGAATGAATGCAAAACAGCATACGGTGATGGAATGCTTCGACTGCCTGTTAACGTATCTGAAAAACAGGGGCTTTGAAAAGCTCGTATATAAAGCTGTCCCTCATGTCTATCATCTGCAGCCTGCAGAGGAGGATCTGTTTGCATTGAAATATAACGGCGCAGTCCTTACGGATGTATCGGCTTCAACTGTCATCGACTTAAAGGCTCCGATAAAAATGCCGAAGGGAAGGAAAGCGCAGATATCAAGAGCAAAGAGGGAAGGCGTGGATGTGGTCTGCACTTCTGATAAAAAAGACTATGAAGCATTTCTTGAGCTTGAGAATGAAGTGCTGGAGAGCAGACATAACAAGCACGCGGTACATACGGCAGATGAGCTTTATATGCTGCATGAGAGATTCCCGGATAATATAAAACTGTATGCCGGAAAACTTGCCGGAAAGCTCATTGCCGGTACGGTTATATATATATACGACGATGTGGTACACACCCAGTATATGGCAGCAGACGAGGATGCCAGACGTATAGGGGCGCTTGATCTGTGTGTCGCTACGGTGATGGAGGAATATGCTGCGGATCATAAATGGCTGGATTTCGGCATTTCCACCGAAGACGGAGGCAGCTATCTGAATGAGGGACTCATAGCCCAGAAGGAAGGCTTCGGAGGCAGGACAAATATATATACCGTATGGGAACTGAAGATACAGAGCTGATAAAACCTTCGTTGACATCAGAATGAGGATGTTGTAATATATTCAAAGAGTCCGGGGCAGGATTGCCATGGGGGATCATAGCACAGCTGGGAGTGCGTCCGCTTCACGTGCGGAAGGTCACAGGTTCGAGCCCTGTTGGTCCCATAGCTGAAGGCGCCTGCACCGGACATTTTATAAGGGATCATAGCTCAGCTGGGATGAGCGTTTGCTTGACGTGCAAAAGGTCACAGGTTCGAACCCTGTTGGTCCCATTTCCAGAATTCATTTCATGATAGCTTCTATCTGATCATAGCCTTCGGCGCATCTCGGATCATAGCTGGTATGTACATTTTCGTATAAGCGGTCACGGTCTTCGAGTCTGCCGTTAATACCGAGTGCCGTAAGTTTTCCTATAAGTTCAGCCGCATAGTTGTAATCGCTGAAATAGGCAGCGGACCAGGCAGGAGTATCGGAGCAGCTGTACTTAAAGAGTGTTATCTTTTTTCCGTCGCTGAAGCTTATATCCGTAAGTATCCTGTTATCTTCCGAGGCGTAGACCCTGAAGCTTTCTACATCGCCAAGTTCATATTCTCTGCTCACTCCGTTTTCGGTCAGCCTGAAGGAATCCGGACGCAGGGTGACATTGTTGTTTTTGCAGAGTCCTGTGTAGGCAACGATGCCTGTGATCATCAGCAGCGCTGATATTACAGTCAGCGTCCTGTGCAGACGTCTTGCTGTTTTGTTTACTGACATCGAGTTATTAAGGAAATAACCGAAGGCCATAGCAGAAATGAGCGCAATGTACATAAAGAAGTCATAGTGGGAAGCTACGCTGGCGATCTCCGTCTCGTCAATGCCGGCAAGCATGCCTTTGTCAGCAGTGACGGCGATAACTGTAAGGACCAGGAATGCAAGATACAGCTCATATCCGAGAAAGCTGATCAGAGTATACAGCCCGGAGATAACGCCGCTAAATATTAAACTGACCGAACCGCTTTCATGTGACAGGCTGTGTCTGAAGGCAAGTGAGGATATGAGCATTACCAGATGAGGAAGGATCACTACGGCTGCGATCAGAACAGGCATCGCCTTCTTATCCGTAAGCCCCATAAGTGCGGGCACTGCGATACAGACGACCGAGAAAATCTGCATGGGGATAAAACGCAGCATCAGCACGCGGAAATATGCAGCGGTATCAAATGCATGGACACGCATTATATCTGCGAAGTCCGAGCCGGGAGACGCAAGGGAAATGAAAGATATCTCGGTGCTGTCGTCGGCGGAAAGCCCCAGATACTTTTTTACATAGTTTATTGAGGCCGTAAGGAAAAGCAATATAGCACATATGGTATAAAAAAGACTTAAGCTGTTTTCTTTTGAGCTCAGGCCGCAGAGAGGAATGCCGATAAGCGTGGTGAGCCATACGGCGATCCAGCCTATCCTGCTGCTGTTCATTTTATGGACTTTATCGTAAAACAATCTCATATTGTCTGAAGTATTCATATCTGCACCTCTGCTTTCCTGACAGGATCCTTCGCTTCGGCCGGGACGATCCGGGGGCCGCTGCCGTCTGTATTTTTGACCAGATCGCGCAGATCCTTATCTTCATTTTCTCCGAGTATCTCAAATCTGTCCCCGAAGGCTGTAAGACTTCCCTTATCCATAACGGCGATGCGGTCACATATATCACTTATCTCATCCAGCAGATGCGTGCTGAGAAGTATTCCGAGACCGTTTTCCGCCACTTCATCCTGGAGGATTTCCAGAATATCGGTTTTAAAAACCGTATCGAGATTGGCCAGTGGCTCGTCCATCAGCAGCAGCTTAGGATGTCTTGCGAGCACAAAGGCGATCTCCGATTTTATCTTTTCGCCTGCCGAAAAAGCAGAGAAGACTTTATCACTATCGGCTTCAATACCGGCTTTCTTTAACAGGCTTTCGTAGTATTTTCTGTCGAAAGAGGGGTAAAGCAGCGAGAGGAATCCGACATTGTGCTCAAGTGTAAGGCTTTCATTGCACCAGCAGTGACCGACGAAGCCTACTTCTTCATGGTATTGCGAAAGCGTTGCTGCACAGATCTTTCTGCCTTTATAATATATGCTGCCGGAAGAGGGTGTAAGCATGCCGTATAGGAGTTTTAGCAGCGTGGTCTTGCCGCAGCCGTTTTTTCCGAGCAGACAGCAGATCTGTCCTTCACTGATATCCAGAGTGATATCGTTTACAAAGAAACCGGAAGCAGCTTTGTATTTAAATTCTATGTTTTTTGCTTCTATCATCTTTGACCTCCTAGTTTTCCCAAAGTATGGAAAGCATATCGGCAGCTTCCTCAAGTGTCATGTCGCTTTTCTTTGCCGCATCGACCCATTCCGCCAGACGCTCTTCCAGTCCGAGAGTCTGTTTTTCTTTCATGTACTGCAGGTCAGGATCATCAACGTAGAAACCCTTGCCCTGTACGGAATATATCATGCCTTCTTTTTCAAGATCTTCATAAGCACGCTTTATCGTGATGACGCTTATCTTCAGATCCGCAGCCAGTGTACGTATCGAAGGGAGAGGTTCGCCTTCCTTTAATTCTCCGGATACTATACGCTCTTTTATCTGGCGTTCGATCTGCTCGTATATCGGCAGTCCGCTCTTGGTAAGTACTTTGATATTCATGCTCATGCTCCTTTCTTTACCGTATCCGGAGTGTAATCGGCAAGGCCGGAAGTTTTTGACGTTACAAAGTTGTATATGATGAGTAATACTGCGGCTGTAAGTATGATGCAGCAGTGTATCCACACGGGCTCGTTCTCGATAAATCTGTGATGGAGACCTATGCCGTAGGCGAAAAACACTATGTTGGGAAGGAGCCTGAAAACATAATCAAAAATCTGCATACGCAGGGGCAGGCGTTTTTTCACGGGATTGATCTGGCGTATCGATGAGGACAGCAGGTTGCTGTAAACAAAAGCCATCTGAAGGATGAAGAAGGCTCCTGCGGCAGCGGGATGCCTGAGCAGTATGGAAAACTCGCTGTCAAAAGTGTAGATACCGTTTTGCATCATCAGGTAATGAAGCAGGAGCGAAGCAAGTCCCAGCACGGCGTAGCGGAGCCAGATCATCCAAAGACGTGTGCGTCTGCGCTTTATCATCTCATCCACACTTAAGGGGATAAAGTGCTCGGCTTCGGTATCGTAGCGGAAGCCGTAAGATAAAGAGGCTGCGATCGCCATTACGGCCCACTGCATCTGCCCGAGGATAAAGACCAGGGCAGTGAAAAGTATCCTTGTCAGATAAAATGCCGGAAAGTATTTAAAACGTATTTTTTCTTCACGGAAATATTCAGTCATTGTCTTCTCCTTTCTCTGTGTAATACATGATCTCCTGCAGATCGGCATATCTGATATCATCTTTAAATGTTTCCGAAAGTTTGCTGAATGTACCCGGATCTGCGGATTGAAGCAGATATTCTTTATGCGTTGCTCTGAGTCTTGAGCCTGCTATCATAACGCTGTTTATCCCGAGGGCTTCCATATCTTCCGGAGAAAGTTCCGCAGATAACAGACGGTGCTGCTCCTTAAGCTCATCACAGCTGCCAAAGAAGCGGACGCTGCCGGTATCGTTTTCCTTTTTGATCCAGAGCAGCTGATCGCAGATCCTCTCCGCTTCGCTGATCAGGTGACTGGAAAGTATCACTGACTTTTCTCCGTCTGCTACAAGATCGCGGATCATGTCGTAGAACTCATCCCTGAAGCCGGTATCCAGATTTCCTACCGGTTCATCCAGGATATAAAGCTTTGCATCATGGCTTTGCATGAAGGCGAGCTGCATACGGATGAGCTGGCCGCTTGAGAGCTCCGAAAGCTGCTCTTTTTCCGGTACCTCATATTTTGCAAGCAGTTCGAAATATTTCTTCAGTTCAAAACCGTCGTAGAAGCAGCCGTACATCTCGCCGATCTGTTTTGCATACATGAACTCGGAATAGGGCTGGGCCTGCAGAACGTATCCGAGGTTTTTACGGTAGGCTTTCATATCTCTTAAGAAATGAAGCCCGTCCAGTTCTATATCTCCGGCGTCGCCCATTTCCTTATCCTGAAGGTAGCTTCCAAGGAGGCATCTGAGCAGTGTGGTCTTTCCCGTACCGTTGGCTCCGATAAGACCGAGGACCGTTCCGCCATCAAGGGAGAAGCTTATATCCGTTAAATTGAAGCCGCCAAGATGTTTTGTAAGCTTGCTGCATTCAAACTTCATACATCATTTCCTCACTTTCGCAGATGTTTTTTGTTTTGTCTGTATGCACAGTATACACAGTTATACACAGCGTGTCAAGAAGATTTTTCAAAAAGCCTGAAAATGCGCGTTTAATAGCTGTCTTAAGCTTTACACGCCGCTGGCTTTGTGCTATCATGAGTAGCGCAAACAGCGGATATTACATGCCCGGAGACAGATATGAAAATAAAAGGATTTACCTACGGCTACGACGGAAGAGCGGGAGCATACCGTTCGGAAGAGGCAAAACAGAGCAGAAAGAGACTTTTTGAGACCGGCGTGAACTGGATATGCTTAAGTTTTGCGGTAGAACTCGATGACATTTTCTCGAGACAGATACGTTTCCGTTTCGGCAGGGACGTCAGTGACAGGGATCTGATGGCAGTGATCAAAGACGCACACGAGCATGGTGTGAAGGTCTGTCTGAAGCCTATGGTCAATTCCGCTGATTTCATATGGAGAGCCAGGATCACTTTTCCCGATGCGGACCAGGAAGGCAAAGACAGGTACTGGGATGAGTGGTTTGAGTCCTACGGTGCGTTTATGTGTTATTATGCCGAACTGGCTGAGGAGTGCGGTGCGGAGATGCTCTGCATAGGCTGTGAGATGTGCGGCACGGAACATAAGGAAGCACACTGGAGAACGCTTATCGGCAGGCTGAGAAACATCTACCACGGTGAACTTTCCTACAATACCAATCACGGACATGAGGATGCGATAGCCTGGTTTGATGCGGTGGATTATCTGGGAACCAGCGCCTATTTCCCTGTAGGTACTGAAGGAAAGACGGGCGTTGAAGATATGTGCGCCGAATGGGAAAAGATAAAGACCGAGCTGAAAGAGCTTGTGCAGAAATGGAACAAGCCGCTGCTGTTTATGGAGATAGGCTGCAGGAGCGCAAAGGGCTGCAGCTCGATGCCCTGGGATTTTGAACACAGGGAGCTGCCTCATGATGAGGAGGAACAGGCGGCATTTTATGAGTCCTGTCTGCGTACCTTTGGCAGCGAAGAATGGTTTGCCGGCTGCTTCTGGTGGGACTGGAGTACAAAGATCTACGATGATGAAAAAACGGCTTCGGAGGATAACGGATTCAACATACATCTGAAGAAAGCCGAAGAAGTATTAAAAGAGTGGTATGCAAAACTCTGACCGGAGAATGAGATGAAGATAAGAAAGACTGTTGCTGCCATACTTGCAGCATTGATGATGAGTGCCTGCGGCGGAGACAAGGTTATGGTCGATGAGGCACCTGATTTTGTGGAAAACGAACTGGAGTCGGCGCCGGAGACGGGAACGCCCGTTGCGGAAACTGTGACTGCAGGTGCCGAAACTGATGCGGAGGACGGCGAGCCTTCAGAAAATGCGGATGCATATGATGAGCCGGCTGCAGTGACGGCTGCATCTGTGATGGACAGTATAAAAGCAGCTGTGGAGCTGCCGGAAATGTATGCAGCCGACGATGCTTATTTACTGAACAATTACGGCATAGATCCTGCAACTCTCGACAGCTATGCGATAGAAGAAGCACTGGAAGTGACACGGGCTGACAGGATAATACTCATAGATCCCGCAGAGGGGATCGACACGGCTTCTGTCAGTGAAAAGCTCGAGGCATTCAGACAGGATAAGGCTATGGAGATGCAGGATTATCTGCCTGAGCAGTACGAGGTGATCGCAGCCGCTTCTGTAAAGGAGATCGGCTCTTTCATCTGCCTTGTGATATCTCCGGATGCGGAGAACATCGAAAACATCATTGGAAGCATGACGGGAAAGTAGGAAGCTATGGTATTCTCAGGCATCCCTTTCCTGTTCTTTTTCCTTCCGTTATTTCTGCTGATCTATTATATAATTCCGTACAGTTTTAAAAACGCGGTATTGCTGGCTTTCAGCCTGCTCTTTTATGCGTGGGGCGAGCCTGTTTATATCGTGCTCATGCTCATATCCTCCTTCGTGGATTATCTTGACGGCATCCTTCTGGAAAAACTGGAGGGAAAAAAAGCTTTAAGAAAGCTTTCTTTTGTCACTGCGCTTGTGATAAACATTTCCATACTCTGTTTTTTTAAGTATGCCGATCTGGCCGTTGAGACCGTAAATGCCATTCTTGGGCTTAAGCTTAAGGCACCCGGGATAGCGCTTCCGATAGGCATCAGTTTCTACACTTTTCAGACAGTGAGTTACAGCATAGACGTATACAGGGGGAATGTAAAAGCGGAGAAAAACTATTTCTCATATCTGACTTATGTGAGCATGTTCCCGCAGCTCATAGCCGGCCCTATAGTCAGGTTCTCAAGTGTACAGAAGGACCTGCATGAGAGAAAGATAAGCGAGAGCGCTTTTGTCCGCGGCTTTAAGCGTTTCCTGATCGGGCTTTTCAGAAAAGTGCTGATCGCCAACCAGATCGGTGAGCTCTGGGATATCATAAGGACTGCTGAAACACGCAGTATTGCTGCATCGTGGCTTGGTATTCTCTGCTTTACCCTGCAGCTGTATTACGATTTCTCGGCATACAGCGATATGGCTATAGGCCTCGGAGAAGTACTGGGCTTTCACTTCCCGGAAAACTTTGTGTATCCGCTAAGCGCCACTTCCATAACGGATTTCTGGCGCAGATGGCATATCTCGCTTTCGGGCTGGTTTCGCGATTATGTATATATCCCGCTTGGCGGCAACAGAAACGGAGTGCTTAAGCATCTGAGGAATATGTTTGCAGTGTGGTTCCTGACAGGTCTGTGGCACGGCGCATCCTGGAACTATGTGCTGTGGGGGCTGTATCACGGACTGCTGCTGACATTCGAGAAATACCTCTGGGGTAAGAAACTGGAAAAGGCAGCTGCTTTTTTCAGACATCTTTATACGCTGGTAATAGTTGTGCTTGGTTTCGGCATATTTACTTTTGAAGACCTGCATGAGCTGGCAGCTTATTTTCCGGGACTGCTCGGTCTGGGGAACGGAGCGGTATCCGCTGCGGACAGCCTGTGGTATATGGGAAACTATCTGCCGGTGCTGCTTGTCGCCGTGGTGTTTGCGTTCCCGCTGCGGCCGAAACTTAAAGCCGGGCTGAATAGCGGAAGTCCATACAGGAAGCGGCTTGCGGGCATATGCGAAGTGCTGCTGGCAGCGGGACTGTTTTTGCTTACGGTGGCAGCACTTGTGAAGGATGTGTATAATCCTTTCCTTTATTTCCGCTTTTAAGGAGAAAACTTTGGAAGAAAGAAAACCGTCAATCAGCGATCGTGTTACGGTGTATCTGATCTGTGCGATGATACTTGTTTTTTCTGCGGCCTTTTTCATGAATGAAAAAAAGGATTTTTCGGAAAGCGAGAACAGGTATCTGGCAGTGTTACCGGATTTTTCCCTTAAGCATCTGAGTGAGGGCAAATTCACCGAAGGCCTGGAAAAATATGTCTGTGACCACTTCCCGGAGAGGGAGAGCTTCTTAAATATCGTAAGCGAAGCACAGAGACTGAGCGGGAGAAAACAGATCGGAGATATATATATCTGTGATGACAGGACGCTGATACAGGCATACGGAGCGCCGGCCAATACGGAGAGGATCATCGGACAGTTTGACAAACTGTGTGACAGCACGGAGAATGCGAAGATCTATCTTATGCTGGTACCGACAGCAGTGAGTATAAATGCGGAAAAACTTCCGAAAGGAGCCGTACTCACACACAGCCAGAGCGATACGACAGAGCGGATCTATTCAGAACTGTCCGGCAGGGCCGAATGCGTAGATGCAGCATCGGCTCTTGCGAAAGCTAAAGAAGGCGGCGAACTGTATTACAGGACAGACCATCACTGGACGACTTACGGAGCCTATGCGGTTTACGAAGCCTACTGTAAAGCTGCCGGCCTTGACGCTGTGCCGGCTTCGGAATATAAGACAGAGACAGTGACGGATGCTTTCAGGGGAACGCTGTATTCAAGGCTGAATGATGAATATTTCGGTAGTGACAGCATAGTGTCTTATTCACATCCGGACTGGCAGCTTTCCGTTAAATACGAAGACAGCGGAGAGATAAGTGATACGCCGTACGCTCCTGAATATCTTGATAAGAAAGACAAGTATTCCTATTTTCTAAACAATATCCATCCGCTGATAACCATTGAAAACGCTTCGGCGCCGGAAGGGGCGGCTGCAGTGATAAAGGACAGCTATGCAAACAGCTTCGTGCCTTTTATGCTTATGCATTACAGAACGCTTTATGTATTTGATACGAGATATTATAAGGGAGGGCCGTCCTCGTTTATCAATGAGCATAAGGATATAAAGGATGTGCTGATACTCTATAATATGAATACTCTGGATACGGATACCGGTATAGGAGGGATATATTGATGAAAGCTACGGTTTTGTTCCTCAGCTATAACAATTTTGATGAGGCGGCTGTTACCGTTGATTCCCTGATGAAGCAGAGCTGGCGTGATGCTGAGATAGTCTTAAGTGACGATGCCTCTACGGAGGATCATGCCGGACTCATATATGCCGCAGCGGAAAGACTCCGTACACATTTCAAAAACGTCCGCGTAAATATCAATGAAACCAACATGGGTACAGTCGCACACATGAATAAGCTGTTCAAACAGATAGACAGCGGCTGTATCATCTTCTGCAGCCCCGGAGACGCTTTCCCGCACGAAGATACTCTTGCCAATATAGTAAAGCGCTTTGAGCGCGGCGGCGAGCTCGTGCTTACAGGGCAGCGCACGGACATCTATCCGGACAGGAAAAAAACAAGGCCCGGAGCAGTAGTCGGTCTGGCCCTGAAACTGTGCCCGAAGCTTCTCATGAATTACATGATACGGAAACACAACCTGATAAGCTCATGCTGCACCGCATACACCACGAAGCTCTTTGAACAATACGGCTACCTGGACGAGGATTACAGACTGCTCGATGATTTCCCTTTCATTATCAGCCTCCTTCAGAGAAACGTGCGTATCGGCTGGACCGACGAAGTCTTTCTCGAACACAGCATCGGAGGCGGTGTCTCCACCGGATCGGCAATCCATCCCGTAATCCTTGAAGACCTGCTCACCATGCTCCGCAAACTCCGCGATAACCCCGCAGGCCTAAGCCGCAGGACTCTGCGCTCCATAAACTCACGCCTTAAATGAACACCGGCGGCCTCACACAGTCTTGCACTGAAGCGATTTTTTTTCATCAGACACAGGTACACACGCGGCGCTCCTTTTTT
>JAIKYA010000133.1 GCA_024683645.1 Lachnospiraceae bacterium | reverse complement strand
CTGCTGCGAAAAGATGATATGGCCATGTATCCGGAGATATTTATGTACATAACCCCGCTTGTCGGGATAGTGATGTATTTACTGGCGTATCTTTTCTGGCGCTTCAGTATAAAGTATTATAAGAGTTCCGGAAATTGATATATTGAATTAAAATCATTGAGACTAAAGGCCGGGTTGAAGTTTAATTGAAAATGATCAGAAACATGGAGCAGGGCTTAAAAGCCCTGCTCTGTATTTTCGGTCATTTTTCCTTCACCGGGACAAGTTCGATATATCCCCGCGCTCCTCTGGGCTCCAGCTGGATCCTCGGGTTCTCATCGTCCCACTCATACCCGATAAAAGCAGGATCATATTTCTTCTCAGCTTCCCAGATCTCTACGATCGCCTGTTCATAATCTTCATCCGCAAAAGGCTCTCCCCGGAATAAAAGATACTTCGCTGCAGGCAGATCTATGATCTCAAATCCTTCCGGTATGCTTCCGCTGAAATCACTCTCCACTTCCACGCCCTGTACATACTCATTTGTCACAGGTTTTCTTAAGTGTTTCGGCAGCCACATGCACACGGGCTCTCCGCTGATGGATCTGATGCTGGTCAGCAGTCCCCACACATCACAGCCGACTTCTTCACAGTAACTGAAATATTCGTCTGCCTTGATACCTCTTTTGATGATCACTTTTCTTGCCGGTTTCTCGATCACCTGGATAAAGACATTTCGGATCTCTTTTTTTTCGCTCATTTTACTCACATTCCTTTCTTTGGCTGACTTGTTTTCGATCAGAGAAGGAGTAAACAGCCAGACAGGGACCGGACTCGAGGAATACTCTTTCGGGTTGCAGCCGAATTCTTTCCGGAAGGCTCTCTGGTATCCATCCACACTTCCGAAGCCCAGATCCATGGCGACATCCAGTACGGTCAGCCGTTCATCTCTCAGTTTCAACGCGGACTTTGACAGTTTCAGGCGCCTGATGTAAACTGCCGGAGACATATTCAGATATTTTTGGAACAATCGTCTTGCATGCCAGGTTGAAAACGCCGATACTTCTGCAAGGTCTTCGATCGTGATCTCCTCCTGAATATGTTCGCGGATATAGTCCTGCATTTTTCTGACCGCTTCTCTTTGTTCGTCCATCTGCTTAACTCCTTGTGAGCCTATATTACTCTTTCACAGGGTTTTATTTCTCGACTTTTTTTGCTCTTCCGGGAATTGTTCATAACAAAACGTTCATGTTATCGCAAGTATATATTGCTTTCGTTTCGTCGTCAATTGAGGACACGGGGACGGTTCTCCTGTCCTCAAATTCTGCATATTGGCAAACCGATACAAGCAGAGCCTGCTCTGCCTGCATCCCAAGCAGACGCAGGTTTTGCAATGAATAATCCCTGTCATTGACGAGAAAAGGTGATGAGGACAGAAGAACCGTCCCCGTGTCCTCAAAAGGTGATGAGGACAGAAGAACCGTCCCCGTGTCCTCATAATGAATTGTAAAGCAGGCGGGAAAATGGTATAATTTTTTTCAATGTAGCGTTTTTTATTTCCATGAACAGATGCGGATCTTGATCAGCAGTTTTGAGGATTATAACTATATGAACTTCAAATTACATTCAGAATATAAGCCCACCGGCGATCAACCGCAGGCTATAAAAGAACTTGTTGAAGGCTTTAAAGCCGGTAACCAGTTCCAGACGCTGCTGGGTGTCACCGGTTCCGGCAAGACTTTTACGATGGCCAACGTGATAGAGCAGCTGAACAAGCCTACGCTTGTGCTTGCACACAACAAGACCCTGGCGGCCCAGCTTTATTCCGAATTCAAAGAGTTCTTCCCCGAGAATGCGGTGGAATACTTTGTATCCTATTATGATTATTATCAGCCGGAGGCCTATGTCCCTTCGACGGACACCTATATCGAAAAAGATTCCGACATAAATGATGAGATAGATAAGCTGCGGCTTTCGGCTACCGCTTCACTTACCGAGAGACGTGACGTGGTAGTGGTGGCTTCGGTCTCATGTATATACGGTCTGGGCAGCCCGAAGGAATTTACGGACCTGATCGTAAGCCTGCGTCCCGGCCAGCAGAAGGACAGGGACGAGGTGATACGTGAGCTCATAAGCATACAGTATGACAGGAACGATCTGGATCTTAACCGTGCGTGTTTCCGTGTAAGAGGAGATGTGCTGGAGATCAATCCTGCGGAACTGGGCGATAGGATAATCCGCGTGGAATTCTTCGGAGATGAGATAGACCGCATCACGCAGCTGGACAGCGTGACAATGAAACCGGTCTGTACTCTCGAGCATGTGACCATTTTCCCGGCATCACATTATGTGGTTTCGCATGACCAGCTGCTTAAGGCCTGCGATGCCATAGAAGAGGAAGCCAGGGAGCGCGTTGAGTTTTTCAAGAGAGAAGACAAACTGATAGAAGCCCAGCGTATAAAGGAACGCACGGCTTTTGATGTGGAGATGCTGAGAGAGACAGGCATATGTTCCGGCATCGAGAACTATTCCAGACATCTTACAGGCATGCCCGCAGGGCAGCATCCGTACTGTCTGCTGGATTTTTTCAAAGATGATTTCCTGATAATAGTTGATGAGTCACATATGACGATACCCCAGGTGCGCGGTATGTACAACGGCGACAGGTCGAGAAAGACCACGCTGGTCGATTACGGTTTCAGACTGCCTTCGGCGCTGGATAACAGACCGCTCAACTTTTCCGAGTTTGAAGGCTATATAGATCAGATGATGTTCGTATCCGCGACACCTTCCGATTATGAAGCGGAGCACGAACTGCTGAGGGCAGAACAGATAATAAGACCCACGGGACTGCTGGATCCCGAGATCAGTGTGAGACCCGTGGAAGGTCAGATCGATGATCTGCTTGCCGAGATTAAAAAGGAAACAAAGAAGAAAAACAAGGTGATGATCACCACACTCACCAAGCGCATGGCTGAAGATCTGACGGATTATCTGCATGATGTAGGTGTGCGGGTGAAATATCTTCATTCGGATATAGATACACTTGAAAGAGCCGAGATAATACGAGACCTTCGACTGGATGTGTTCGATGTGCTGGTCGGTATCAATCTCTTACGTGAGGGTCTGGATATACCGGAGGTCACTCTTGTCGCGATACTCGATGCCGATAAGGAAGGTTTCCTGCGTTCGGGAACTTCGCTTATACAGACTGTAGGCCGTGCCGCACGAAATTCGGAAGGACATGTTATAATGTATGCGGATGTCATGACCGATTCGATGAAACAGTGTATAGATGAAACGAACCGAAGACGTTCCATACAGATGAAGTATAATGAAGAACATGGCATAACCCCTACGACGATAAAGAAGGCAGTAAGGGATGTGATCGCGATAAGCAAGTCCATCGCCGATACGGAGAAAAAACTTGAGAAGCATCCGGAGAGCATGGATGAAGATGAACTGAAAGAGCTGATCGCAAAGACCGAGAAGCAGATGAGAAAGGCGGCAGCCGAGCTTAACTTTGAAGTTGCAGCAGAGCTCAGAGATAAGATGATAAGTCTGAAAAAGTATCTGGAGGAAGGGAAATAAACAGCATAATGAAAAAATATATGACAAAACTGTTTATTATCCTCTGCGTATTTTTCTTTGCGTTTATCCCTGTGCATGCATCGGAAGATGAAGGCGTGACTGACGAGGTCACAGAGAATATAACTGAACCGGAAGCAGGACCGGGTAATACGATATCTTTTGCAGGGAGGCTGATACCGAGGAATGCCGAAAGGCTGGACCTGTCGGGAGTTGATCTTAAGAAATGCAATGTTGAGCGTCTTTTTGACAATATGCCGGACCTGCGTACGGTAAAGCTTATCGGCTGCGGACTTTCCAATGACGGATACGCCGCACTTCAGGATAAATACCCGCGCATCCGGATGATATGGGATATACAGTTTTCCAGAAGAAAGCTGCGGACGGACTCCGTGGGTTATTCCTCTTTCAGGGGCGGAGCACTTGACCAGTGGATGACGGATGCAGATGCAAAATATCTTAAATACTGTAAGGATATGGTGGCAGTGGATCTGGGACACAATCCCGTTCACGATCTGGATTTCCTTCAGTATATGCCGAACTTAAAGATACTCATCATGGTCGATAATCACGGATTAAAGGATCTGACCAATTTACGATATGTGCCGCAGCTTACGTATCTTGAGATCTTCGTTAATTCGGTCAGTGATCTGAGTGTTTTTCGGAACCTTCATCAGATGGAGGATCTGAACATCAGCTATAATCCGATCAGCAGTACCGAATATCTTAAGGATTTTCCGAAGCTTCAGAGGCTGTGGATGGAGAGTACCAGGGTGCCGTATAATGACTTTCTTGAATTATGTGAGTTATATCCTGATGCAACTATGGTATACTATGGTTCGGGCTCCGTTGACAAAGGATGGAGAGTGGGCTCACATTACAATGCGATGCGTGCCATCGTAAAAGATAATGAAGAGAATGATGTATACTATAAAGAATATACAAGATATCATGAGGACAGATAGGAGGATGTGATGAAAGACGATTTTCTGGACATAATGAGCGGAAAGAAAGCCGACTATACACTGGAGGAAATAGAGAAGGCTGAAAAGCTGAAAAAGAAAAACGGAGGGAGTCTTACCGATAACCTTATAAAAGTAACGGGACGCAGGCCTTCCGCCGAGACGTTCTCCTTTGTGTCTTCAATGAAAGGCAGTGATCCTCTTGCGGATATGAACAACATACTGATGCAGAACAGCGCACAGCTGGATAAGGAACTGAAGGAGCTGAATAAGAATATTGCTCAGGATTACGGTGTGACAAAGGAAAACCGTGACAGCTTTAAGAAGCCGGACCCGCTGCTTACCGGAGAGGATGCGATGAAGGCATTTGACGGGCTGGAAGATGAGTTAAAGAAGGAGATCTACGGTCAGGATGAGTTCTTGCATAAGCTTGTGATCGCATTTAAACGTCCTTATGTCATGCTGCCCGAAGGCGTGAAGGCTCTTAACAGCATATATGTATGCGGCAGCGAGGATTCGGGAAAACACCTGGCAGTAACGGAACTCGTAAAACAGCTGAAAACAAGGAAAGTTATAAAAAGCGAAAAAACAGAGACGGTAGATCTGGGGATCTATACGGATGCCACGATGGAAAAGGTATTTCTGCAGGATATGTATTCGGCCATAGCCGGAGAAGAGCAGGTGATCATATTCGAGAACTTCGAAAACTGTCACCCCTCATTCCTGATCCACATTGCATCGCTGGTGACCAACGGAGAATTCATGCTGCCCGAGCGTTACATATTGAAAGACGGACAGATGATAGGTGTGCAGAATTCGCTTGCTTCCGATACCGTGGGAAGCATAAATGCGAAGGGCAAGTATCTTGTCTTTATCTCTAAAACTTCTCTGAACAAGGCTGCAGGCATAATGGGAGCGCCTTTCGTAGACGCGCTCGGTGATATTTGTGAGACCGGAAAACCTGCGGAGGATGTGATAAAGAAGATCGCTGAAAGAGAGAACGAAGAGCTGATAAAGCTGGCAAAAGACAGATTTACCTATGAGATAAATGTTTCGGAGGCGTTTACCGCTTATGCCGTTAAGTGTTCCGAAAAACAGGCCGGCGTAAAGGGAGTGCTCGATTTCTATGCTAAAGTGACAAAGGCTCTTGCACAGGCGAGACTGGAAGGTACTTTCGCTGCGGAAGATAAACTGATACTCGACTGCGAAGACGATAAGATACTCGCAGTCAAAGGTGAAGAGAAGAAGGAACTGTTTGCGCTTCTTCCCGGTGCTTATAAGGGCGAGATCGAAAAGATACGTGAAGAGATAGATGCGATAGTAGGTCTCGAAGAGATAAAGGAATATGTGCTGGGTCTGGAAGAGTACTACAAGGTGCAGAAGCGCAGGGAGGAAGAAGGCTTAAAGACCGGCGGTGTGAGCAAGCACATGATATTCACCGGAAGCCCCGGAACAGGAAAGACCACGATCGCAAGGATCATAAGCAAATATCTGAAAGCTATCGGCGTACTCAGCGGCGGACAGCTTGTAGAAGTATCCAGAGCCGATCTGGTAGGAAAGTATGTAGGTCATACCGCGCCCCTTACCCAGAAGGTACTGACATCAGCTATAGGCGGCGTGCTCTTTATAGATGAAGCCTACAGTTTATACCGCGGCAAGGATGATACGTTCGGACTCGAAGCAATAGATACGCTCGTAAAGGGAATAGAAGATAACCGCGAAAACCTTATAGTAATACTCGCAGGTTATTCCTACGAAATGTCGGAATTCCTTACTTCCAACTCGGGACTTAAGAGCCGTTTCCCGAACGTGATCAATTTCCCGGATTATACCGGCGAGGAGCTTTTGAAGATCTCGAAGTGCATAGCTTCTTCAAAGGGATATACCATCGATGAATCGGCAGACGGGCCGCTGAAGGGATACTTTGATGCGGTGCAGGCTGTCAGAGCCGCAGATGCCGGAAACGGA
>JAIKYA010000123.1 GCA_024683645.1 Lachnospiraceae bacterium | reverse complement strand
TTCCTTCCGGAGCTCCATCATACTGCCGAAGTGCCATGAGACCGGCTGGGTGGAGCAGTTGAGACTGGCTGCGATCTGCTTTATCCCAACCGAGCTTATCCCCGATCCATCAAGAAGCTCGTAAGCAGCTTCCAGTATCATATCTTTTGTGATCGTTGTTTTTCTTCCCATGATACCTAAATTATAAAATCATTCATTGATACGGTCTGTAGTCAAGCGGCTTCGTGCAGCCCCATTCTTTAGCTACTTTTATAAAGTTCTTCTTCGCGGCGGTCCTGAACATCAGCCCGACCAGAAGGCGTACCGGTGCCGGGAAAATCTCCGGGCCTGTAAACTTCCTGCACTCTTCCGAGGTAAAGCCTCCGTTTCGAGCATATTCGCAGCCCATCTGCATGTACTGACCGGTTATCTTCTCACGGGTTTCCGCACCTACAAATCTTATACCAAAGTTATCACCTTTTACAAGTGTTCCCATATATGTGCACCCAAGGTAAGATGCCAGCTTTTCAAGATAAGTCTCACCGCATCTGAGCTGGATGCCTTCCGCAAAGCCGCTCTGAAGTATGAAGGAAAGCCTGGTTCCGTCCGTCTTGGGAGTCAGTGTCTCGAGAAACTCCATAAGCAGTCCCGGTATGCATTCCACATAAAGAGGAAGGGCTATAATGATGTCGGTATTTTTATAAAAAGCATCCCTGATAGTATCCCACTGCTTCCTGTCCGAGATCTCGTACTGCTCAAAGGTCGTTCCGTTTTCTGCAAGTCCTTCCGTGAACCTGGCAATTATCTTGTCAGTGTTACTGTATTCCTTAACTCTCGGACTTCCGTTTATTATCAGCACATGCATGCTACCGCCTCCTTTATCTCATCCGTTCTGTATACGCCCAGTGACCTGCTGTCAAAATTCAGTGCGGTCCTTTCACTCCACCTCTGCAGATACTCCCTGTCAGGCTCACCTCTGTAGATGATGCCGATATCTGTTTTTCCGTCATAACGGGGAACATGGCGCATCTGATCTCCGACGAATCTGAGATACATGGTTGCGATGGGAAGTATCCTGTCGAAGATGTTCTTGCCCTTATGATCAAGGAAGCCAAGTGCCGTGTCGGATATCACCCAGAGCTGGTCTGAGTGGATGATCTTTTTCAGAATGATCTCATAATCATCCTTTATCGCACACACACCCGGAGTCTTTAGCCAGCAATAGTTACAGCCTATACAGTGGCTGATGTTCATGGAATATGCCTCTATGATCTCTGCATCTATGCCCTTTTCAGAAGCCAGGGCTTTAAGTTCCCCGGTTACCGAAAGGTCTGAAGTAGTATTAACTATCAAAACCATGATATGTCCTTTCCTGCAAAAACAGTACCTGCAATTTCTCTGTAATTTAATATAAACGCGTTTATATAAACACGTTTATATTATAACAGTATCACTATGTAGTCAACTACTTTCGTTTATAAACTTTATACCGGGGAATCCCATCTGAAGATCATATCTTCCTTAGTCCTTATCCACAGCTCGCCCTCATATGCCGCACGCCCGGGATTTTCCCATATCCAGCACCTGTAGAGCACCTCCTGATATCCGTCATAGCGATAAGCGAATTCCAGTTCCCACTCCCCGCTGTTGATCTTCTCCATCATCTGCGTGACAGTATATTCATTGCGAAAAGTCTTACCTTCAGCCTCGACAAAAGTATGCAGCGTGGCAGAATCTGCGGATTCAAGGACAAACTCAATCTCCGCCTTTCCCGTATTGGGCCATTCATCGGAATAATCCATGCAAAAGATTCCGTCCGGCAACCTGAATACAAGCCTGTCATTTGCCAGCTCCACCGACATTGCATAGCAGTCATGAAGACTGAACCTGTCTTTGTCTGTGCTTGAATATGTGTATTGCATAGTTTCACTCCCACAAAAAGTTTATAAAAATTTAATGGTGCCTGGCACCATTAAATTTTTATTAAATTTCTACGCTCAGCAGGTGGTAGCCGTAGGTGTTATCGGCTTTTTCTATGGTGACCCGGACAGTTCTGTCATAAACTTCAGGTGTAAGCTGCCAGCCGGAATATACATCGTATGTGATAACATACTCGTCTCCGCTCCTGCTCACACTTCTCATGATATATAGCTGATCACCGAAAGTGACATGGGAACTTTCCAAATATATGCAATCATCAGCCTGATCATAATATACGGCTGAGTCCCCGACATAGGACGGATCCAGGTTATCCAGCAGCCTGGAGATATCCTCTTCCATGTACACTTCTTCGATCAGGTACGCCCATTCATCATAGGGAATCTTCATAAGATAGGTCGAGTAACCCTGGTCCACACTGATACCATGCACGGTCTCGCGATGATCTGCATCAAGGTAAAACATGAATTCTCTTACATAGTCAAAATCCATTGAGCTCAGATAATCACCTGATGAGGTATTTCCTTCCTGCAGAAAAGCGGCGCAGTCTCCAAACATATTAATTACTTTATAGGGTACTCCCATGGTATCGATGCCGTCATCGAAGTAAAGCTCTCCATCCTGGCAGACCACAGTTCCCATTAAAGACTCATCATCACTGCAGTACTTCCTTCTTTCGACAACAAGCCTTCCGTCCTCCACGCCTTCGATCATGTAGTCATAAACCATCCTGTCATCAAGCTTATATCCCTGTTTTTCCCGAACATCGTAGACAATGATCAGGGTAGTGACTATTCCGCTTCCGGTATAGAAAGAAGAACAGATATCGTCATACCCGTCACCGGTTACGTCAGCCAGACAGGAATTGAACATCAATGTCCCCATCAAAGTAAGATGATCATGAACATACTCCGAAAATTCTTTTCTGACTTCCTCAGGAACAGCTTCAAAAGCATTAGGATAATAATCCAGGGAAG
>JAIKYA010000114.1 GCA_024683645.1 Lachnospiraceae bacterium | reverse complement strand
GCAAAGCTCTGGGCTCCGAATAAGCGTCCGGATCTTTTGTCATCGACGAAAGCTCCGACCACGATCCCCGGTATCGTGCTTTCGGGAGCATTGGGGGCATTGGGTCCTCCGAGATCCGTGCGGCACCAGCCGGGGTCCGTCAGATTGATCAGCACATCCGTTCCCTGCACTGTTTTTCCGAGATCTATAGTTATCTTATCGAGAGCCGCTTTGCTTGCGGAATAACCTGCCTGTTCAGGTTCGAGTCTTATGCCGCTGGTGGTATTGAGTATCCTTCCGAATCCCCGCTCTATCATCTTAGGCATGAAGTGGTAACAGATCATGGCGGGAGCTATGGTATTTACATTAAAGCTTACCAGATAGTCTTCCACCGGTGTTTTGAAGTAATCTGTCCTGTATGCGATCTGAAGCCCCGCGTTGTTTAATACTATATCAACTGTAACACCCAGCTCATCGATCTCCCGAAGCATCTTTTCCACCAAAGCCGGATCATTCAGATCCGCTGCCACGGCATGAGCCTCGACACCGAGTTCCCGTACTTCTTTAAGTACAGCTTCCGTATGTTCAAGATTTCTGCTGTGTAGCAGCAGGTTGCAGCCCTGCCCTGCCATAAATTCAGCCGAAAGCCGTCCTATGCCTCTGGCTGCGCCGGTTATGAGCGCCCATCTTCCTTTTACATTTACCATTTGTCTTACTCCTTATCAGAAATTCCTATGATAGATAACACTGTCATCGATCTTATTCAGACGGTCGCAGGCCGTTCTTTCCATCACTGCCGTAAGCTCTGCCTTCATCTCATTAAGCTTATCTCTTACGCCTGCCGCTCCGTTATCCTTTAGCGGTCCCATTATCGCCCTGCCGACACAGACTGCGTCTGCTCCGAGCGCAAGAGCCTTATATGCGTCCATGCCGCTCTCTATGTCGCAGTCTACAAATATGGTCATCCTGCTGCCCACTGCCTTCTTTATCTCAGGGAGTACCATAAGAGGCGGCACCGCGCTCCTCATGATACCGTGGTGATGTGAGACCACTATGCCCTTAGCCCCGGCTTCCAGACATTTCTTTGCGTCCTGAACGCTTAAAACTCCCTTTATAACAAAAGGCAGATGCGTGCTCTCAACAAAGCTTATGAGTTCACGAAGCGACTTCGGTCTCATGGGCAGTCCGCATACGTTATCGTAATTTCCGTCGGCCGAAAATGCGTGGTCTATATCCATTCCCACTCCGAAGCAGCCGGCTTCCTCTGCTTCAAGTATCTTTGCAAATACCTTTTCGTTTTTTTCATGCGGCTTTACGATCTTGATCACGGAAGCATCTGTCTCACACATCCGCTTCAGTTCGTCAGCCTCTCCCATGCCCGAAAAACACAGGGCATCCGCCATAAACGCTCCCTCAGCCATTTTAGCCATACCGTCTTCACAGGTATTGTTAAGATGTGACAGAGCCGCTGTGCATATTGGCATGGAAAATCTCTTACCGAACAGCTTTACTCCCGTATCAGGTATCACGCTGTCGATATGCCTCATGGCTATGAGCAGTGAATCGTAATATTCTCTGGTTATACGGTCAGAATCAAGTCTGTCGTTTTCCATCTCTTCCCCCTATACCATCATCTGATAGATCTTCGTACAGTCATCTTCATTCAGGGTGGTGAAACCATGAACGCAGCCGTCACTGTTATTCACGCGGCATAAAGTCTCCACCAGCTTCGGTATATCTTCCTCTCTGGCTCCCAGTTCTTCAAAGTTCTTCGGCATTCCGAGAGATATCAGGAAGCTTCTGAATGCCTCAATCCCCTCAAGCGCTGTCACTTCGGGATGATCGAAATCCATCTGGCAGCCCCATACCCTTACAGCGACTTTTGCAAAACGCATCACGTCATGAGACATCACATATTTAAATACCGCAGGCATTGTCACTGCAAGTCCCGCACCGTGTGCACAGTCATAGAGTGCCGAAAGCTCATGCTCTATATTGTGACTGCTCCAGTCCTGGCTCCTGCCCACGCCGCATGAATTATTATGCGCCATCATGCCGGCCCACATGATGTTTGCTCTTGCCTCATAATTATCCGGATCGGCGATCACCCTGGGGCCTTCATGCTTCATCGTAAGCAGCAGGGCTTCTATCAGTCTGTCCGTAACCTCAACATCCTTTGTATTTGTAAGATATCTTTCGTAAAGGTGCGCCATTATATCCGTTATACCCGCTGCCGTCTGGTAGGGCGGAAGTGTCTGGGTAAGTGCCGGATCAAGTATACTGAATTTGGGTCTCAGCGCATCGCTTCCCGTACCGCGCTTGAGCATACCTTCTTCTTTCGTGATGACCGAATCCGGGCTGCCCTCGCTTCCGGCTGCTGCTATGGTAAGCACTGTTCCTACCGGCAGCGCCCGTTCAACATGCTTTCCGTCATAAAAATCCCAGAAATCTCCGTCATATAAAGCTCCAGCCGCTATGGCCTTCGCGGAATCGATCACGCTTCCGCCGCCAACTGCGAGTATAAAATCTATATTGTCACTCTTACAGAGTTCTATGCCTTCGTATACAAGACCGCTCCTGGGGTTGGGCTGCACGCCGCCCAGCTCTGCATAGTATATCCCTGCATCCGCAAGCGACTTTTCCACTCTGTCCAAAAGCCCCGATCTTCTGGCGCTGCTTCCGCCGAAATGCACCAGTACCCGGCTGCCGCCGAAACGCGCTGCCAGCTCACCGGCGCGGTTCTCACTGTCCTTTCCGAATGCAAAATATGTGGGAGACCAGAAACTGAAATTATCCATTTTATTACCGCCTTTCTTATGCAAATGCTTCCTTTGACTTTTCAAGGGTATCGATCACTTTGTCGCACCACTCATCAAACTCTTTATCCTCGATCTGGCATTCCGGATGAGACAGTACATAGTCAAGGGCTATACGCACACCCTTTTCAAACCTCACGCTTGTGCTCATCTCCGGAACAAGTCTTTTAAGCTTTCTGTTATCAAATACCACGGATACCGATTTATCGCCCTTTAAGCTGCCCTCAAAATCAAAACCGTACTTATCCCCTGCTGCGATCAGATAATCCGTCGCTACATGATATGCATTCAATTTCACATTTAACGCATCCGCTATGGTCTGATATATCTGATCCCAGCTGAGTGTCTCATCACCGGTTATCTGGAAGGCCTCGCCGATGGCATGCCTGTTGCCCATCAGTCCTGTATAGCCTACCGCAAAATCTTTATTGTATGTAAGCGTCCAGAGCGAACTGCCGTCACCCTGTATTATAACGGGCTTTCCCTCAAGCATACGCTTTATCACCTGATAGGGCCCCTTCTTACCGTGTACACCGATGGGGACATTCCTCTCATCATAAGTATGACTGGGTCTTACTATAGTTACAGGAAAACCTTCTTCCCTGTATTTTTTCATCAAAAACTCCTCGCAGGCTATCTTGTTTCTGGAATATTCCCAATGGGGATTGGCCAGAGTCGTTCCTTCGGTGATCACATAGGAGGCAGCCGGCTTGTTATATGCCGAAGCTGAACTGATATATATATACTGCTTTGTTTTTCCCTTGAAAAGCCTGTAATCGCGCTCGACCTGATCCACGGTAAAGCCAATGAACTCGCCGACCACGTCAAATTCCATGCCTTCAAGCTTTTCTGCTGCCGTCTTTTCATCCGAGATATCACAGACAATCTGATGTATGTTTTCCGGCACCACATCCGCTCTGTTCCCGCGGTTTAAGAGCCACACTTCCCACATGGGATCTTCGGCAAGCCTTTTGATTATTGCGGTACTGATAGTACCTGTTCCCCCGACAAATAACGCTTTCATTCATACCTCCTTGCACATATGCCTTGTTTTCCCAAACTGCAACTCAAGGATAAAACAGCCGGAAATAAAAAAACAGAAAAAAATTATTGTATTATGACCATTTTTTGTTATCATATTAAGTATGAAAAAAACAGCAAAAGAAATAATCCGTTATTACAATATTCACGGGGTTTCCCTTACGGAATCCCATGCCCCGGTAAAGTTTCCGTCCCATTGGCATAATGCTGCGGAATTCTCTCTTATCATCAAGGACGGCTGCCGCTACCGTATCGGCGATACAGTTTATTCACCCGAACCGGGCGACATACTGCTCGTATGGCCGAGAGAACTCCACGAGACTCTTTTCAGCCCCGAAGGCGGCTCCATGTTTGTTCAGTTTACTTCGGGTCTTCTGGAAAACAATACGGATCTGGTAGCTGCTTCGGGTTTTCTTAAAGAATGCCATCTCATATCCGTAAAAAAGGAGCCTGATCTGGCCGGGCAGCTGACCGCTCTGCTTTACAGGATCAGGGATACTTATAACAATAAACAGTATTTTATTGAGACAAAATGCAAGCTTCTGATCTACGACATGCTTATGCTGATCGGTGAATACGTCATGCAGGAGCACCGCGAACAGATCGGAACCGAAAACTTCTCCGATAAATCCTGGGACTACATCCGCGCAGCCTGCAGCTATGTGGCTGATCACTCCTCCGAAGATATCTCGCAGGCCGATGCCGCTGCCCAGATCGGACTGAGTCCTTACTATTTTTCAAAACTGTTCAATGAATATACCCAGATGACCTTCCCCGCCTACCTTGCGGGGATAAGGGTTCAGAATGCCATAAATATGCTCGCAAACGACCGTTACTCCATCACGGACTGCGCCTTTATGTCCGGCTTCCAGTCCACCACCACCTTCAACAAGATCTTCCGCGAGACCACAGGCTGTACGCCGAGAGAATACAGAAAACTGCATAAGCAGGGACGATAAGGACAGGATAAAACAAATGAAAGACTATACAAAAATACTCCGCCGTCATATGGACGATCTGAAGCTTATCGAGAAAACCCTGGATGCTCCGTCATATTATCCCGAAAAGGAACGAAAATCCAGAGAAGAACGAAAAAAAGACCTGCTGGCCTGGAAAAAAGAACGCGGTGAAGCAAATGAACACTATAATGTATGGGGCCTCGATATCAAAGGTTCCGACCCTTCACTCTTTCTGGATTATTCCAAAGCTTTCCGAAGAGAACGTGACCGTCTGAACAGAAGAGGCCGTCGTGGTTCCGTCGTCGGCATAATGGAAGATAAGTTTATGTTCTATAAGACCATGAAAGGCTTCGGACTTCCCGTGCCCGAGGTGTTTGCCTATATCAACAACGGAGTTTTCTTTGATGCCGCACTAAATCCGATAAGCATTGACGATCTGCGGGATAAAAAAGACTATTTTCTTAAAGATGCCTATGGCATGAAAGGTAAAGAAGTGGTCCATATAAATGATCATGAACAGCTGAAGGCTTTGGGCAATAAGCTTTCATCCGGCGATTATATCCTGCAGGAACGTATAAAGGCATCTGCCGAAGCTTCCGTGCTGTATGGGGGCAGCATTAACACTATAAGGATAATCACCGTCCGTCAGACGGGTGAAGAACCCCGGCTGTTCGCGCGCTTTCAGCGCATGGGCAGTGCAGCGACCGGAAATGTAGATAACTGGTCTTCCGGTGGAGTTGCTGCAGGCATAAAGGACAATGGATATCTGAAAGACATCGGTTATTTCAGATTTGACACTCCGGGAGGATGTACAGAGCGCCACCCCGACTCGGGTATAAAGTTTGCTTCTTATCATATACCCGGCTACGATAAAGCTATTGAACTGGCGTTAGAAGCACACCGCCATTTTCACAACCTGTTTTCCTGCGGCTGGGATGTGGCGATCACCGAAGGCGGTCCCGTTCTTGTAGAAGGTAATGACTGCTGGGGCAGCGGATCTCCGCAGGTATGTGACCGTCCCCTCAAAAAGGAATGGGATGAACTTGTTAAAGAATATGACCGGAGGACAAAATAAAACCTTCTATATGTACCACAGTATCCTCCGTCCTATGGAGGACTTGACAAGCTTCGGTGCAAGTTTATAACGGATATTTGCTTCCGTTCCGAACCATTCGGTCATTCCCTCTTCCCGCGTAGTGCGGCAGGGCGTACAGAATCCGCAGGGCTTGTTCCTGATCGGATTATAACAGAACCAGGTCATACGCATCACGTCTTCATAACCGCCCTTCAGATACTCTTCCTTCATTTTCAGTTTGGTATAGCCGATCAGCGGTATATGCATATTCTGGAAAAGCAGGCATATATCCTTATCGGTCTTCTCACGATCCACGATACAATAGTTTCCTATCACTTCGTCTTCAACCTGTATTATATCGCCATACTCTTTTATGAGGCCGATCGCCTGATCGTGAACACCCACTTCTATTCCGGGATGCTTTTCGGCAAAACGTCCGAGCCAGTCGTACTGGGTTCCCAAGTGCCTCTTTTCCGTTATCCGCTTATAAGCCGCCGTTATCTCCTCATTCTCGATCCGCTCGGCCATATCCACTTTTATTAGCGGCCTTATCCTGCACTTCGTCTGTTCATACTTCATCAGCCTCTCGGAAATATTCTTTATGGCCTCCAGTTCCTTACTCTCGGAATTTCTGTTATCACACATATAATAAGGCTGTATATCAACATCGCATCTTGACAGCTGGGTCATTCTGAAAGTCGAATCAAACCCTCCCGTCCACAGTATTTCAACCACTCGTTCCGACATGATCTTCCTCCGCAAAAAACTTCACATACACAGCAGCCAATAATGATCGGTCTTCCTGCACTTAAACGCATCTGGATCTCTTTCTTTCCTGCAACAGCTATTCTGTCCGCTTAAACCTTCCCGTTCGCAATATTATATCTTTACACAGATATATCCGTCAACGTATATATCTGTGCAGAAAACGTCGGACTGCCCTCGCGGGATTGACTTCCCTTAAGTCAGCCGCTCCCTTCTCTCTGTGAAATATACCTCCCGGATACTCGGGATAGGTATATTTATATCCACGCTCTCTCATGTAGTCCTCGAGCTCTTTTATCCCGTAAGCTTCTGTAAATTCCGGTATTCCAGCCATATCGGCCAGTTTCTTCGCATAGTCAGCCGATATACTGTTTTTCTGGATGATCACATGATAGATAAGGGAATACAGCTCATTCTTCTCATCCATGATATACAAAAGCTCCTTATACTTCCGCCTGTTCTTAAGCATCTCCACTTCCCATGCCGGGTCGTAATAACCGTCTCCAACGGTTCTTATATCTACCGGTATCTCCACCCCGTTCACTTTTATCTTCTGATGTATCCTGTCGTTTTTCTTTTTACGTGGTGTGCCTCCGCATACAGCTTCCAGTTTATCAATATCATCGCAAAGGAAATCTATATCCTCATGACCACTCACAGCCTTTCCATCATCACTTATATCCTGATAGTTTCTTAACACAAGGTAATTGCACTCCTTATTCAGTTCCGCGAACAGTTCCTTAAAGGAACGCCATTCTCTCATCATTCACCGTCTCCGTTTTTGGTTTTTTTCAGTTTCAGTACTTCCATGATTTTATTCCTGTTGATAAATGCAATAATCATTATAATCCCAAAGAGTATTAGACGTACAGCCATATATGCATACAGCACCGTTAAAGCCAGTCCTGCCACCGTAACGCAGGCAGATAGCATCAGGATATGCCTGTCGTTGTATATACTTTTTACGGCTATTTCTTTATAGAGTATACGTCTCATGACTATATAATGGAACAGCGTGTACAGGATATAACATACCAGGGTAGTATAGGCCGCGGCCATATAACCGTACCTCGGGATAAAGACCGCGTTAAGTCCGACATTCAGCGCAGCCGCGCAGATACTGGCAGACATCATGTATATGTTCTTTTCAAAATAGAATTCGAAATTTGCAAAAAAACTGTATAGGAAAGTGAAATAAACACTCACTGCCACCGGCGGCACCACCCGGATAGCCTGATCATATTTATTTGATCCCATTATCAGGATCACCTCGGGGGCCAGCAGCACCAGTAGCATACAGCAGACTGCCACTATCAGCAGCAGCCTGAATGACTTCTCACGTATCTCTTTGTAGTTTTTCTTTTTGATCTGCTGGTATATCCAGGGATTAAATGAATTCAGTATTGCATGGTTGAGTATATTCAGAGCAATTGCCAGATTGTATGCCAGTGAATATACCCCGGCGTCAGCCTCCCCCTTTATATTCTTGATCATTATCCTGTCCGACTGGTTCAATACGACCTGAGACAGGTAGTGCGGTATCAGCGGTATATTGTAATTAAGTGCGTATTTCCAGTATCCGGAAGAGAACCCCCGTATACTGTCTGCGATCATTCCTGCAACGAAAACGGAGAGCGTTATCATATCCGCTGCTACCAGTGCGATTATCCTGGCAGTTACCCTGTCCTCAAAGCTGTATACCGCAAACAGTTCCGCACCGGTCTTCAATACTACATTTACAAGTGTCATCAGTACCATGATCTTATATCTGTAGTGAACACGCTGTCTTACGGTCCAGAATTTATATGCCATTCCCAACAGCATGTCTATCATCATACAGTAAAGGTACAATTCCGGTAGTTTGAATACTTCTGACCAGAAGGATACGAAAAGTACAAGCACGGCAGAAAATGCCGCAAATATCACTATAAAAAGGCTCTGTACCGAAGCGGAAAACCTCTCTTCATCATCATCGTGTTTAACAAGTCCCCGAAGATATACTCCCGAAGCCAGGTTCATGGTCACGATTATCGTTATGATATTCTGCCAGGTGAGAAAAACGTTGAAAACACCGTATTCGGCTTTTGTCAGGATACTGGTGAATAAGGGTGTAGTCAGAAACGAAATACCGCTCTGCAGAAAATTACAGACCGTAAACCATATAGCTGCCCTTGCCTGTATCGTAAAGCCGTCATATGTACTCTTAAACTTTTTTAGAAAGTTATCAGACTTCATCAAGTATCTTCCGTATCTTTGCGGCTTCTTTACGGTTGAACAAAAGGTACAGTCTGCTGAGAACCGCTGCGGCGCTGCTCTTTTTAAAAATCTTTTTCACCGCTTTCTTTATGACCCCGAATGTGATCTTTAAGCTGTTGGTTCCGTCTGCAAAACGGTAAAACTTCATATAGAGCGGTCCCAGAACACTGCTCTGAAGCTTTTCGTTGTGCGGCACATAATCCCTGAAATGATAACGCTTTACAGGAACAGCGATATCTCCCTTTTCCTTAAGAAGACAGGCTGCCCTGTGCTGACCGTCCTTGATTATATTATTATTCCCGTATAGTATCATGTACTGTCCGTCCGCAGGATAACCTTTCTCACGGACCGACTTAAATATTTCATCCATACGTTCAGCCGGCGTCTGGTCTATGTGATCGGACCCCTTCTTCTTTATTCCCATATACTCTCCGTTCAGCGCTCTGTAATAAACCGAATCCTTTATCCTTACGAGCTTATCACCGTCAAACCACAGTTCCGAAAGCTTCTTCTCATCATCAGTGATCGCTTCCAGATCATGCAGACGGCAGCGCTCCGTACAGAGCACCCACTCAAGAAATACCGGATCCACACTCGCCGCATCAAACCCCGGTACAGCAACAAGCTCATTCATGGCAGCGCAGATATCTCTGCACAGCTTATCCATCTCGGGATAGTCCAGATCCACCCTGAACCTGTTGATATGAAGATGCATGCGTTCACCGATATTATCGTCAAGCCATACCTCGTAACGCCCTATCTTCTTTCTCTGTAGTTTTGTGACCGCAGGATTACTCATTTCTCACCTGTATCTCTATTCGCAGTAGCCGTAATATCCGGCCAGCAGCGTATCATATTTTCTGTCTTTCATATCCTGTATGAGCTTTTCGGAATACGAAAAGAACACTTTTTTCATCAGTTCCGTGAATACGGCTTCTTCCGTTACAGCCGCATAGGATTCAAAATAGCACACATCTCTATCGTTAAATCCCCGCTTCTTAAATACCGCAAGACACAAGCGGTAAATATATGCCGAAACATCATCAAGTACACAAAGCCCGTCCCGGACATTTTCTTCGCTCCAGACCCTTGCCTGTATAGCGCGGTCTAAGGGTATCCAGGTCTTTGGCGTCAGACTGTAACACGGAAGCTGGAAGAATACCTGTATATACAATCCCTTCATTTCATACATCAAAAAAGGCTTCATCTTATACAGAAATTTATAACCGAAAAGTATCCCTGAAGGATGCGGCTTTCTCTTTACTCCGCTTATCTTCTTTGCCGTCTTCATAAAGAGTTCCCTGTTTCCGGGGTTGACTATGATCGTTACAAGCTCTTTAGTCTTATCAACAATACGGTAAGCTATGCCGGCTTTGGCAAGCTCCGCGCAGAATTCCCCGGTAAGCTGCATCGTATGCTGATCAGCTTCCGCCGCCCCGCCCATTATCAGCGGATACTGTCTGTTCTTCTCCTTCTGTTTGAGATGATCCAGCTCGCTCTTTGCCCTGAGAATGGTAGCCGAGAGCCTCAAAAAATCCTTTTCCCAAAGCTCCAGTCTGAAGTCTTTATTCTGTATATGAATAATCTTTCCTGTTTTTTTGCTTCCGCCTTCATTGAGTTCAACCATAAGTTCCTCTTTACCGAGGGTGATCGGATGAAGGTTTTTTATCAGTTCTCCCATTCCTTCCCCCTCTCAGTTCACGCTCTTCTCAAATGAAGATTTATCCGGAAGCAGCCTATCCAGTGCCGCATTCACCCTTTTGACGATGTATTCGGCATCTGCCTCATCGTCTATATTGTCATTTAAACAGATCATTTTACAGCTCCTGCGCATTATGTTTTCAGCCGCTTCATCCGCATCCTTTTTATTCCTTATATAGCAGTTTTTACCACTCCATACATTTCTGGGATAAAACCTGCCCGTTGCAAACTGCCAGTATGAAAAGATCAGATGATTGATATCATCCGGACATCTGAATTTATGTAATGATGCCGCCTCACATAACTCCGGCTCTGCCTTCCACACTGTCCTGTAGGTACTTTTCAGATATGAATAAGGAAGATGCATTGGTCTGAAACCCGCAAAATCCTTATAAGGCATCAGAAAGAGCGTAGATATGTTAAACCTGCCATATGCAGGATTGAACCATTTATGCGGTGCCGAACGTATCACTTTGTTTTTGGAAAAATGGCTGTTTATCGCCGCCGTCCCGATAAGCGGAGCCAGGTACAGCGCTGCGGCTTTTCTTTTCCTGAGTACGGACGGCTCAAGTATCGCGCAGTCGCGCGGGAGTCCCCTGTAGAAAAAATCTTTAACATCACAGGGCTTTAACAGAAACATATCATCATTGAAATACACAAAATGCTCCGACAGTTCTTTTATCCTGTGCAGGTTCATATCAATACAACGGCTGCTGAAAGTAGGCAGCCATTCCTTTGGAAGATAATCTTTGTGTCTTACTATATTCAGCTTTTTATTGGAAGTATCCAGCCACTCCGGAACATGTCCGCAGGTAATGAAATGTATCTTCCTGACCCAGGGGGCAAACTGCTGTACTCCGCGGAAAAAATAACGCAGATTATCCCAGTTACGGTAACGGTTCGATCCCGCATCCGCATTCTGCGGCGGCTGGTAACGTCTCTTTTCTTCCTGCCACACCGGATCGTTTCCGTCCAGATATGTTATAACAAAATCTATTTCCTGCATCTTTACTTATCCTGACCGGCCATATCCCTCTTTATCTGAGTTGAACTGATCTCGGGAGTACGCGGCAGATATACCACTTCCACTCCTTCATCTTTAAGGAAGTCAAACTTTCCTTCCCAGTCATCTCCTATAACAAACGTATCTATATGGTATTCATGTGCATCCGTCTTTTTCTGCTCCCAGCTTTCTTCGGGTATCACCAGATCCACATACCTTATCGCTTCCAGAAGGCTTTTTCTCTGCTCATAGGAAAAATAGCAGTGCTTATTCTTTTCCACACTGTTGAACTCATCCGTAGAAAGTGCAACTATCAGATAATCACCGAGCGCTTTTGCTCTTTTGAGCAGCTCGATATGTCCGTAGTGTAAAAGATCAAAGGTACCGTATGTGATCACTCTTTTCATTGCATGTTTTCCTTTCCGAACAGTTCCATATCGCTGAAGTGTTCCGGATATCGCTTGTCCTCCGGCGGAAGAGCCATATAATCTCCGTATATCATCTTAAGCTCGGCTTTTGCTCCTTTAGGACAGGGAAAAAACCGGTCGCGGATACGTCCCTTCACCCTTTTCTTAAACCATTGTTTTTTATACTGTTTTCCCCAATAGGGCTGTCTTTGCTGGTCATTTGAGATGAACCACGCCTTGCTGCTGTTGCTTCCGATAGCAGATATACGGTCATACAGCTTCGCAATAATCCTGAATGGTATCAGGCGGCCTATCGCAGGCAGTAACATTGCGCCCAGCCTGGTTATGCCCGAGTATTTATCAAGCTCTATCTTCTGTCTGTGCCCCATAGCAAGAGCATATACTATCTGCAGCGCTATAAGCTGCAAGGGATATATACCAGACACGTTATCATATATGAACAGGTCTATGGTCGGATGCGAATAGCGGCCGCCATAGTAATCATCATCGGCTTTGATATTCCGGACAACGGTATTCTTATCAACCACTCTGCTTATAAAATCAAAGAATTCCGGATATTCGCGATGATCGACTATCTCAAAGCCTTCAGCGCCCTGCTCCCTGTATACTTTCAAAAATTTCTCATAATCCTTTCTGGCAAAGACTATGTCCACATCATCATCCCAGGGGATAAAATCCTTATGCCTGAGCACACCCAAAAGCGTCCCGGCCAGCAGGTAATAACGTATCCCGTTCTCGCTACAGACCCTGTCTATATCACAGAGCATCCTGTAATTGATCTCCTGTATCCGGGCCAGATAGTTCTGTATCTTTTCCTTATCCGCTGACTGCATTTATTCCTCTTTCCGATAGTCTCTCATGCCCGGGTCGACTCTGTGCCCTCCCAATGGCATATACGTGTTCATTATACCATAGTTGACATAACCCCGCAAGAAAAAACATTGTCTCAATAATAGCATGTCTCCGGCGAAATGCCCGCGCCGGGCGCGGTCGTGCAAAAAGCCGGAGCCGATCTTTCGATCGGCTCCGCTTCTTATCTTACCCGGGTCTTTTGCTCGACGTTTATTACTTTTTACCCTTTACAAGAGTCTTGTCATTCTTTAAGACGTCGTCTTTCTTGTCTTCTTTCTTATCTTCTTTCTTGTCTTCTTTCTTATCTTCCTTCTTGTCTTCTTTCTTATCCTCTTTCTTCTCAGGCTCCTTCTTTTCGTTCACTTTGTTCTTGTCAGCTGCTTTTTCATCTTTCTGCCTGTCTTTCTCCTGCTTGTCTTCCTTAAGAAGGTCTACCTTTTTCTTCTTATCCTCTTTGGGTGCATATACCTCTCCGTCAAGAGGATCAGTGAGCAGAACAGTGCCGGCTGCAGAAAGATCCCTTATGGTCTCAAGTGAATGGGTAAGCTTTTCATTCAGTTCCCTTGCCGCTGCGAGACGCCTCTGCCCCATATCGCTGAAGGGACTGAAGATAAGGCCTTTTCTGTCCTTGATATAGGTCTGAACATACTGCTGGGCGGTCTGAAGATATTCGTTGATCGCACCGAGCATTGCGGCATCAGGTTTTATATCTCCGAGTCCGAGTCCGCATTTGACCTTTTTACCGAACTGGTCTTCATACTCAAGGATTCCCGTATCTTCAAAATTCTTAAGGATTACGGCTATATTTCTCATATTCTTGTACTGTGTGGAATCACTGTGGAATACGTATGCATCATCCCCGTGGAAATCCGCCAGCGCCGCTTCCAGATTCAGTCTGTTCATTTCACGTATGATACCGTCATTGGTACGTCTGGCCTGATTCTTCGTATTCTTTGCCTTGTTCTCCATCCTGCGGTATGCACGCTCGGGGATCTCGCTTATCTCCGTAAAGATATTTCTCCTGCCGTTCTCGGGATCCATCAGCACACCGGGTTTAAGTGACATCTTATCTACGGCAAGATGTTCAAAATCAGCCGTGATCAGTATCTGATCCTTTCTTATGCCGTTGCGGAATTTACCCTTTTTATTTCCGACTATGCCGCCGGTCTTTGTCTTCTCGGGATCATTGAGCACGTTGCACAGATCTCCTACATTCTTCTCAACGATATCGCTTACACGTTTTTTTGTCTCTTCGGACATGCCCGCAAATCCCGCAACTATACCCTGGGCAAAATTATGTATCTTCTTCTGCATCTCCTTCTTGTCTTCGTGGTATAGATTCTTTATGGCTCCGCCCACTTTGTCAGACATAACGGAAAGATCATCTATGCTGATCTTCCTCTCGAAGTCACCTTCAAGGAAGAGAGGATGGGGTTCAAAATTCACGAGTCTGGCTTCACGTTTTCCGTCCTTTAAAGGTATGAGTGCAAACTGCAGATCCTCAGCCTTAGGGAGCGGCGCATTGCAGAGGAAGCAGAGCGCCTGCAGATCTGCAAGATCGCGGAGAGTACGTGCATTGTTAAACTGCTGTATCGATACGTTCTCCGGGTCTTCCATCAGGATCATATCCTTACCGCTTATTACCGCAGTCTTCTCGTTCTTCTCCGTGTCAGGATCCTTATACGCTATCTTATCCGGATGCCTCTCCACATATATACCCGGATATGATTTGTTCTCCTCTCCGGGAACCGTCATCGTCATCATTTCTGCCTTGGCAACCTTGCGCTCATAGATAGGCGTAGTAGCCGTATCTATGTTCAGAGCTTCGGACATCTTCGAGAGAAAAACGGGATACATGTTCAGATCCACACCGTAAGATACGGAGTATTTCTGACGAGCCTCATGATCGGCCTTGGACAGCCCAAGTCCCGACATGCCGCCGATAAGGTACTCGACCATCTTCTTATCGCCATCATTCTCCCACCACTTATAGTCAAGGCCTGCTGCACCGGCGGCTTCTTTAAGTATATCGCCGTTTTCGAGCAGCTCGGGATTCTTCTTTAAATCCGCCACTGTAGGCAGGAAAGCAGAGTACTTATCCGGATCTTTTCCTATAGCATCAAGCAATGCCGTGGCAAAAGTCTTTCCTTCCTCGCTGACACCTTCCGGCAGATGGTTCAAAAGAGCGTTTAAACGTTCCGGAAGTTGTGCCCTGGAAGGAATGCTCGTCTTATCATAGAACCTGCCGTTGTAAGTTTCCTCTGATCCGTATTCGTACTGGAAATGCTGCAGATCACGATATGTACCGACATGTCCTTCTTCAACGAGGGAATTGTGGAATATCTTATTCTGCCTGATCTTCCACAGATTCACTCTCTTCACGGGATCTGAATGGATCATTTCGATCGTATTTACATAGTCGGGCTTGCTGTACTTCGCCTCTTCAAGGCATACCATGGTCATACACCTGACACCCTTTTCACGAAGATTTTCAAGGGCATCGATATATTCCTTGGGTATCTGGTCTTCGGGATTTTTCTTCTTCTGATTGTACTTTTCCGCTTTGTCCTTCAGCAGGCTGGAAAGATACTGCACCTGCTCATAGGCATACTGCAGCCTCTCCACGGAATTGATCTCGAGGAGCAGCTCGCCTCCCTGGATCACCTCTCCGCTTCTCTTTAAGTCAGGATAATCCCCGTTATCGCCGATTCTGAAATATTTCTCTTCAAAATTGTCTATCAGTCTGAGATAATGCGTAAGATCCTCATAATCCTTCGCGAATTCATAATCGTTTCTCCATCTTCCGCGTGAGATCAGCTTGACTATCCATCTGGTATCCGAATATTCCTTTACCCTTATCCTGTTCTCTTTGTCTACCCATTTATCTTTATCGTCGAGGAGTATCTTCGCATCCTTCAGTTTCCCATCCAGCTTCAGCTTATCCTGCATACGTTTGAATCGTTCAGGTTCATTTCTGAAGTTATAGTCCGAGGTATCGGCACGTCCGGACATAGCTTCCTGAATGGTATAGAGTGAAAGCTGCAGACCGTTCTCAAAACTCTCAAGTCTGCGGGCAGCCATATTTGAAAAAGTAGCAACACTTGAAACAAAAGCTCTGAAGCTGTGGTTTCCTGACTTCTGGTATGCTTCCGTTTCTCCTATCTGCCTGATCATATCAGCCAGCTGACGGAAGTTTTCCTTCATTTCCTGCTGTTCTTCGATAGTAAGCAGCGGATAATGCTCAACTTCAACACCAAAGAGAGGGTCTACGGATTTTTTTCTCTCGTAGAATTTCTTCATGGCCGCACTGCTGAATTTACTGTTAACAAATTCACCGATCTGTGCCAGCCACTGCTTCTCTTCGTTGCTGTACTTGTAGTTATCCTGTGAGCTGATATGAGTAAGCCTCTTGATATCTTCACGTATCTTCTCCATCGGCTGCTTGTAATCAGCATAGAATACCTGCATCTGATCGTTTCTCTGGTCGGTCTGCGTCCATTTGAAGCGGTCAAAGCCCTGTGCATTTTCAAGTGCCTTCTCCAGGGGAGGATTACCGAACTTGCCTGCATCCAGCAATGCGGCCATAGGGAACTTACCTGATATCCAGGCTTTATCCAGGACAGCCTTATGCCCCTGCATAAGATTCTTTGCTTCCTGCATATCCTGCTTCAGATCATCGGGTATGTCTTTTTTTTCAAGCGCTTTATTGATAGCCTCGATAGCCTCTCCCATTGTACCTGCGAGCACTATCCTGTTATCATCCGTTGCGAATTCCGTATAACCGCCGTTTGCATCTTTTGCAAACATCCTCTTTGTGTAGGAAGCCGCGGTATCAATCTTCTGCAGCAGGTCTTTATATGCCTCCTGCTTATCCTTGTTCTGGAAGAACCGGCTGTTCTTGACCAGTCCCAGCTGGCCTCTGAGTCTCTGGCCCGCATCAAGATTCGGATTCTTCAGATAATCCCTGCTCATGGCTATTTCAGCGTTGTAGGCCTGCTTTATACGTTCTTCCCTTACAGTCTTCATCTTGTTTACGATGTCGGGATTGGGATCCATAACTTCCGGAAGCGAAAGATTCTGGGTTTCATATGAATTTGCATCGTATTTCTTTTCACAGTCATTCTGGAACTTCTTAAGCTTGTCAATGCCTGACTTTGCGACATTCTTAATATTGCCCAGCGCCTTTTCTATGTTGGCTGCAGCTGAAGAAGCGCTGTTATTCTTTATCGTATCGGCATTCTCGTCCACAGCTTTGACAACCTGCTCGTAAAGCGATGTTATCATGGGTATATGGTCCAATACCATGGTCTTGTAGTAGCCGTCTTCTCCTATGCCGTAGAACTCGCTTACCCTGTCTGTAACGGCTGTCACCATATCAGTAAGTATATTGAGGGCATTGGCAGCCTGCACAGGATCTTTATTTGCGGATTCAGCGGTCGTCATGGTAGTCGTAACGGCTTTTGCCAGCTCATCTATCTGATTCTGCAGGCTCTGCTTATCCAGGAAACTGTCATCCTTTTCCATCTTCATGACTGTGGGCAGAGTAAACACCTCCGGATGTGCGGTGGCTTTCTGCAGCTGATCGTTCATCTGCCATGACAGTCTCTGCATATCCTCAAAAACTTTCATCAGATTGGTACGGTAATGTCCTACACCTTCTCCGTACTGACCGTCATATCCCTTTGTCTCAGTGGCAAAGAGCTCATTCAGCTCATCCGTGTTTTTCCCGTTTGTCTGACTCAGTACCTCTGCCGCAGCCTGTCCGATCTTTGCAGCCAGCACCTTAAGCTCGGCAACCTTCATATCGTCAAGCACGGGATAACCTTTTTCATCAGCCTTATAATACCCTGTCAGATCTATATCCTTCACCTTCTCATAGGCAAGCTTTGCTGCTTTATTTCCGGCCTCGGCGTATTTTTTGAGGATCGCCTTATAGCCGTTTATACGCAGATCTGTCCTGGGTGAAAGAAGGGCAACATTCATCTGTGCAGCTTCCTTCTGTACGCCTTCAAGACCTTTCATCATGTCTTCGATGGTGTATTCGTCAATATTTCCGTTTTCAGCCATGGCCACGCATTTTATATAATTCTTCTTTAAATTGGACGTTCCCTGTATGAAATCATTCAGCTCGTCAAGTGCCACATGACGGTATATGTATTTCTCACTGGGCTTTGTATTCAGGTATCCGCCGGCGGTTTCTGCCGCAGCCCTGTCGTTTCCGAGCAGATGCTTCTTATAGGCATTCATCGCCGGAACGAGGGTTTCATGTATATGCCTTTCGATATTATCTATCGCACCGCTTACATCATTATTATTTCCGTTGTCCTTATTAAATCTGTATATCCCTTCTTTTTCATCCTCATAGAAAGGCTTAAGGAACGTGAGGCACTCGCTTATCGCACTGTGAAGCGCCCCTCTTTCATTCTTGAGCCCCGAAAACTTTGCTCCGACCCCGCCTCCGGTCACCAGGAAAGTCTGTGCATTTTTCAGCTTCTCATAAAGATTAGCTGCAGGGTTAGCACGCAATATCTCTTTTTTTGCTTCTCTTCCGTTGTTTAACTTTGTTACATCTACAGGTGGCATTTTTATTTCTCCTTTCTGTTTCTTCCGGTTATTCCGGATTTACTCTGTCCTTTAACCAGATCGTTCCTTTTTACTGTTATTTTATCATATTTTTCTTTACAGCCTATCATATCATTCCCGACGTAGCAAAAGTGAAGCAAATACATCCGGGCTGGAGGATTATTTGCTTTATAGAGAATTTCGCAGGAATTTCCTGAAAAGAACAAAGCGTTCCGCTTGCGGAACGCTAGCGCCGAGCGCGGTTGCCGAAGGCAACATTTTCCTCTCGCGCGAGTGCGCATCCCGCCCGGAGGGCTTTTTGCTTTATGGAAATTCCAGAGGAATTTCCATAAAAGTAAAAAACTCCGGTCAAAAGACCGGAGTCATATACATTATGAAC
>JAIKYA010000104.1 GCA_024683645.1 Lachnospiraceae bacterium | reverse complement strand
TTTGCTTTTGCTTGGAGCTCTGCTGGTAGGTTTTGCGGTATGGCGCTGGATGCAGTCACATATCATACGAAGGCAGTATGAGCAGATACGTATGGCGAAGGAAGAAGCCGAACGTGCAAACAGTGCAAAATCACGTTTTCTTGCAAATATGTCCCATGAGATAAGAACCCCCATTAATACTATCATGGGCATGGATGAGATGATACTGAGGGAGGATGATGCTCAGGATAAGAAGGAATATGTTTCTTCGGTGACGGGATACGCGCGCGATATCAGGAGAGCAGCGGAATCACTGCTGTCTCTTGTAAATGACATACTGGATCTGTCAAAGATAGAATCCGGCAAGATGAATCTCGTAGAGCAGGATTATGATACCGCAGAAATGCTTAAGTCGATAGTGACGATGATACGTGTAAGGAGCAATGAAAAAGACTTAAGCTTTACGGTAGATGTGGATGAGAAGCTTCCTAAAAAGCTCCACGGAGATTACGGAAAGATAAAACAGGTGCTCCTTAACATGCTGACCAATGCAGTAAAGTATACGGAAAAGGGCGGCTTTACGCTGAAACTTGAACTGAGCGGAAAAGACGAAGACAGCTGCAGTATAAGATACAGTGTTAAGGATACCGGTATAGGAATAAAAGAAGAAGATATGGACAGGCTCTTTTCGGCCTTTGAGAGGCTTGAGGAAGACAGAAACAGCTCGATCCAGGGAACGGGACTCGGACTTGATATTTCGAGACAGTTTGTGGAACTGATGGGGGATGAACTGAAATGTGAGAGTATATACGGAGAGGGCTCAACTTTCTACTTCACGTTAAAGCAGGGCATAGTCGATCCCGAGCCGATCGGCAGCTTCGATGAAAGCAGAGAAGAGAGCGGAGAAGGAAAGTATATACCTCTCTTTGTCGCACCCGAAGCTGAAGTACTGGTGGTGGATGACAACGATATGAACCTTCAGGTGATAAAAGGACTGCTGAAGGGAACGAAAGTAAAGCTGACAACGGCAATGAGCGGGCAGGAATGCCTCGATAAGATAAAAGAGAATAACTATCACGTTGTATTCCTGGATCACATGATGCCGGGCATGGACGGTATAGAGACCATGCATGAGATCCGAAAGGATAATAAAGACCTGCCGGTCATCGCACTTACGGCAAATGCGGCAACTTCCGGTGAAGAGTACTATATGTCGGAAGGATTTAACGGATATCTGTCAAAACCCATAGACGGTGCGGTTTTGGAAAAAACGCTGGCCGCATATATACCGGATGAACTCAAACGGGCAGGAACGGAAAGCGATGCTGCAGAGGACGAAGAAAGCGAAGAACTTAAGGCTCTTGAGAACATAGAAGGTATCTCCGTAAGGTGCGGAGTAAAAAACTGTGGATCTGCGGAAGCATTTTACAAGACAATAAAAACATTCTATGATACACTGATTGAAAAAGCGGACGAGATAGAAAAAGCATATAATGATGAAGACTGGCAATTCTATACGATAAAGGTTCATGCGCTTAAGAGTTCGGCCCGCATAATAGGAGCGGCGAAGCTTTCCGAAATGGCGGCACGAATGGAAGAAGCAGGAAAGAATGACGGGATAGATAAGATAAAGCAGGAAACCGGACCGCTTTTGGAATTATACAGAAGCTATACGGACAGACTCTCCGTGCTTAAGGAGCAGGAGGAAGAAACAAAGGAAGAAATACCTGCGGATATTCTGGAAGATGCATACGGTGCTCTGTCGGAGCTGATACCCATGATGGATATGGATGGCGTGGAGATGGTGCTTGCTTCGGTAGAGGAATATCATCTGCAGGAAAAGGATGCTCAGTTTTTCAAAGAACTCAGAAAGAAGCTGCAGCAGGCTGACTGGGATGCGATGATAGAAATGATGGACTGAGGATGTCTGCTTAAGTGAAGCTAAGGATCTTAAGAGAGGGTGAAGAAATGGAAAACCAGGTAATGGTAATCGGGCAGAAAGAAAGCTTTATAATCAGGGTGCTGATGAAGAAGATGGAGGAAGCCGGTATGAAAAGCTGCTTTGTCAGTGCTTCGGTAAGTGCGATCGATGCGATGTGGAATGAGGGCAGCGTACCTGTATATTATATGGACAGTCATGAAGCTATCGCCCGGGATGTTTTGCAGTTCTTAAAAGACAGGGTGCTGCAGGAACATAAAAGGATGGTTTTCATCGGTGAAAAGGCTGATACTGCCGAAGTTATGAAGATGATCCCGTCCGATCTCATACTTGAAATATTTGAGAGACCTTTGAACAATGAGGCATTTATCTCTGCGATGATGGGACATTTTCTTGAACGTGATCTCGGAGGATTCAAAAAGAGCATACTGGTAGTGGATGATGATGCAACATACTTAAACCTTGTACGTGACTGGCTTAAGGACAGTTACCGTGTATCAGTAGTGAATTCGGGATTACAGGCTATAAAGTGGCTCGGAAACAACAAAGTGGATCTGATACTGCTTGATCATGAAATGCCGGTAACAAGCGGCCCCCAGGTGCTGGAGATGCTAAGAAGTGACGCGGAAACCGCATCGATACCGGTTATGTTCCTAACCGGAAAAAGTGATAAAGAGAGTGTTATGCAGGTGGTGAATCTTAAACCCGAGGGTTATATGCTTAAGAATATCGCTAAGGATGAGCTGCTGCAGAAGCTGGATACCTTCTTCAGAAAACGCAGGATGGCCTTCTGAAATACCGGAAGGCATCCATGCCGGTTCAGTTTCCGTTTTTTCTTTTCTTTTCCATCATATGCCGGATTATGATAAATGATAACAGGTGCACGGATGCAGTGAGTGCCCAGGATATCGGATACGAAACATAAAGGGTCGTAAGATCGTGATGAGCGGCGAAGACCGTATATATCCAGAGTACCCTGAAACCGCAGGCTCCGAGCAGTGATACTATCATCGGGAGTATTCCGTATCCCAGACCTCTTAAGGAACCGCAGAGCACATCCATGATACCGCAGAGCAGATAGGTCGTCATTATCACCTTCATCCTTATCATGCCGTATTCGATAACAGCGCCGACCTCAGTATATAAACCAAGAAGAGTGCGGCCCGCAAAATAAAAACCGTAGCCCATGAGCAGGCCTACACAGCTTACGATCATAAGACAGTAGAACAATATCCTGTTAAGCCTTTTATACTGTCCGCCGCCCAGGTTCTGGGAAGTAAAGCTGATGGAGGTCTGGTAAAGCGAGTTCATGGAGGTGTAAACAAAGCCCTCAAGATTTCCTGCTGCGGTATTGCCGGCCATGGCCGTCGAACCGAAAGAGTTGACTGAGGACTGTATCAGCATGTTTGAAAGGGAAAACACCATGCCCTGCACTCCGGCCGGCAGGCCGATACGCAGTATGGTGCCAGCAATACGACGATTGATCTTCAGATCCTTTGGTATCAGCCTGTAGGAAGTATCGCTTTTCATCAGTGTCAGAAGCACGAGGAAGGCTGATATGGCCTGTGAGATAACGGTAGCCAGAGCTACGCCTTCCACATTCATTTTCAGCTGTGTAACGAAAAAGAGATTAAGCAGGACGTTTATTATGCCGGCAGCGGTAAGGAAATAAAGCGGACGCTTTGTATCTCCTATGGCGCGCAGTATGGCGCTTCCGAAATTATACAGCATGATGATAGGCAGCCCCGTAAAATAGATACGTATATAAAGTACAGCCTGATCCAGCACGTTTTCAGGTGTTTTCATCAGTATCAGTATGGGTTTGCAGAGGATGATCGCGGGTATGGCAACACATACTCCGAGCGTGATACACAGCATTATGGAAGTGTGTACCGCATCATGAACCTCACGCTCGCGTCTGGCCCCGTAATATCTGGCAACGATAACATTACAGCCTACGGATACGCCCATTATCACGTTTATAAAGAAATTGGTAAGTGCTGCGGTAGCGCCTATCGCAGCCAGGCCGCTTTCTGCCAGCTCTTCCGTTTCGGCAAAACGGCCTATGATGACCATATCAGCCGCATTAAACAAAAGCTGCAGGATCCCGGAAAGGATCAGAGGAAGGGAAAAAAGCAGCAGTTTGGGAACCAGCGGGTCGGAACACATGTCGATTTCATATCTCTTTTTTTCCATAAGGTAGATGATATACCTTTTTGTTAAAAAAACAAGTTATATATTCACATTCGGTGCTCTTTCTGTTAGAATAGACCTATCCTTTAGGTTAAGGAGGGTTACGTATATGGGAGAAGAAATCAGGATACCGGGAACGGCTCAGATCAGGAAGATAACCGTACATCTGTCTCCTATGGAATTGCTGGAGACCGCAGCGGTGCTTGCGGAAGGCGGGTACGAAAGGAAACTGTTCAGCGTGCTCTCCAGAGTATATATGGAAAAGAAGGGGTTTGGAAAAAAGTACGAGGAAGGTATGGATGATCCCGTCCGCCGCATACTTGCTTCGGGCATGCCTGCAGAGCTCAAGATGCAGAGCTTTACTTCTTTTGAACTGCCGGAAAAATACAGACCGGATGCTGTAACAGCGGGTGAATGGTTTTCGGCCTGTCCTGAAAACAGGCAGAATATCGCAGGATATTTTATAAGCGCTTACGGATATGAAAAAGAGTGCTACCATCAGATAATCGAAAACAGGAATCTTTTTAAGAGTTATCTGGCAGTGGCAAGCGGCGATTCCGTAATGAACATGTTTGAAGAGATCCTTGATAAGGAAGGCAAGGAATATATCACCGGTGTGATCCGTCTTGTACGCAGTGTGGGACGCAGATACTCTTATCATGATAAGGTTAAAGTCGCAAAAGTTACCGCAAGGGTATTCGAATCAAGGGAAGTGTTCTATACATCAAAAATCCTGTACTGTCTTGCCTTTACCGTGCCCGTGGAAAACCTGCCTCCTTCAAAGGAGCTGTATAAGATACTAAAGATATCGATAAACTACGAAGAGAAGACCATAAAGGCTTTTGTAAAGAAATACCGTTCCGATTTCAACATGTCGGATGAGGCTATGTGCGGGTATTTTGTAAATAATAAGAAATCCTCTCAGGAAAAGCCTCTAGTGGAAAAGTTTGCCGCACATCTGGTGCTGATAGAGGATCAGGATAAGAAGAATAAGCTTTTGCGTACGGCATTCAAGCGCGGAGGCAAGTTCAGGATGTATGCCGGATGCATGCAGGACGGCAGAGTCGACGTGGAGAAACAGAAAAGATTTCATTATACGGAAGAGGATATAGCATGGGTGAAAACTCTTCCGGGTTTAAAGGAGAAATAAAGTGGAAAAGATCATTGTTCTTGATTTCGGTGGTCAGTACAACCAGCTGATTGCCAGACGCATACGTGAATGCAACGTATATTGCGAAGTCAGGTCATACAAAACACCGCTGGAGGAGCTGAAGGAGCTATCCCCCGGCGGCATTATTTTTACCGGCGGGCCCAACAGTGTATATGATGAGAGTTCGCCTCATTATGATCCGGCTATATTGGAACTCGGCATTCCGATACTCGGTATCTGCTACGGATCCCAACTTATCGCATACATGGGCGGAGGTAAAGTTGAAACTGCACCTGTCAGTGAGTACGGGCATACCGAGATAAGCGTGGACAACAGTTCCAAACTGTTTGCAGGAGTACCTGAGAAAACCGTGGTATGGATGAGCCATACCGATTATATTTCAAAAGCACCGGAAGGATTCCGTGTAACGGCAAAGTCCCCGGTATGTCCCGTTGCAGCGATGGAGGATGAGGATAGAAAGATCTATGCCGTACAGTTCCATCCCGAAGTGATGCATACGCGTGAAGGAATGAAGATGCTCAGACATTTTGCAATAGATATCTGCGGATGCAGGGGTGACTGGCGCATGGATTCCTTTGTGGAAAAAAGCATTGCGGATCTCCGGGCAAAGATAGGTGACGGCAGGGTACTCTGTGCACTGTCAGGCGGTGTAGATTCTTCGGTGGCAGCAGTGCTGCTGTCTAAAGCTGTCGGAAAGCAGCTGACCTGCGTATTCGTGGATCACGGACTTCTGCGTAAGAATGAAGGCGATGAGGTAGAAGAGGTATTCGGACCGAAGGGACCGTATGAACTTAACTTTGTCCGTGTAAATGCTGCTGAAAGATACTATGAAAAACTGAAAGGCGTAGAGGAACCTGAACGTAAAAGAAAGATCATAGGCGAGGAGTTCATCCGCATCTTTGAAGAAGAAGCAAAGAAACTGGGCGCAGTTGATTATCTGGTACAGGGTACGATATATCCCGATGTGATCGAGAGCGGCCTGGGGGATTCGGCCGTGATAAAGAGTCATCACAATGTGGGCGGATTGCCGTCAGTTGTGGATTTCAAGGAGATAATAGAGCCGCTGCGTATGCTGTTTAAGGATGAGGTGCGCCGTGCGGGACTTCAGCTGGGGATACCGGCCGAGCTTGTTTACCGTCAGCCCTTCCCCGGTCCGGGACTTGGCGTACGTATCGTAGGTGAAGTAACTGCAGAAAAAGTCCGTATCGTACAGGATGCCGATGCGATATACCGTGAAGAGATAGCAAAGGCGGTACGCGAATGGCAGGACCGGCATATGGGACGTTCCGATCTGGAATATGCCGTGACCGGACCCGACGGGAAAGTTGAGCTCCGCAGGCATGGACAGGATGAACTTCCGCCATGGATGCCGGCCCAGTATTTTGCTGCGCTTACCAATATGCGTTCCGTCGGAGTCATGGGTGACTTCCGTACCTACGACTATGCCGTTGCGCTGCGCGCCGTGATCACCAGCGACTTCATGACTGCAGAATGCGCAGACATTCCGTTCTCCGTACTTCAGAAAGTCATGAACCGCATCGTGAATGAAGTCAAAGGCGTAAACCGCGTATTCTACGATCTCACGAGCAAGCCCCCCGGAACGATAGAGCTGGAATAATTAAC
>JAIKYA010000092.1 GCA_024683645.1 Lachnospiraceae bacterium | reverse complement strand
TGTCTGGTATCTTTCCCTTTTTCAGCCATTTCATCCTCCTTTTGCCGGCCCGTTTTTCCTCCGGCTCTCTCTTCTAACCGATCTTCTTTGCCACAACAACAAATCTTCCGTTTGTCTCCTGATAATCACAGGTGGAGAGTGTCAGCAGCCTGTCTCCCCACTGCGCCTTTACTCCCGTATCATAGAAGGCCAGTGCGGCCATCTGTTCCATATTGTAATCAAATTCTTCCCCGCTTTCGGCATTTATGAACTGATAATACTTAAACACTATCTCATCGGAGTCATAAACACGCGAACGAAAGGCATACATCACCTGATATCTGCCTTTCTCATATATGGTATCGAAGTTTATGTACGGATGCTTCTCATAATATTTCTCCGACTCATACTCCTCCAGCGAAGAAAACATCCTCCCGCTGGTTAAGTGATGTCCGTATATTATATAATTGTCGCTTCCGTGCACCACGTCACAGGCACAGTCCAGAAACAGTGCCCCCGCCCGGTCTTCATTGCCCTCAAGGTCATGGCTTAAGAAGAACTCATTGTCGCTTCCCTGCATAACGGGGTAATCAATTATAGTATCGTCAATTTTCAGCCATCCGATAAGCTTCTTTTTACTTTTATTGTATAAAGTTTTATATTCGTCCAGGATCTCGAGCGTGATCTCCTGTCCGTCGGAGAACGTGGCAGTCACCACTCCCTCGCCTTCCTTCATGTTTGACAGGGCTTTGGAGCCCTTCAGCCTGGCCAGCGTATCATAGCCGTCCTGAGTCTTTCCGGCGGTCATATAATATACGGCATAGCCTCCGAAAGCGAGGACCATTATCATGACCAGCACGATAATGATCGTCTTCCTCCGTCTTTCCTGCCTGCGGAGCTCTTCTCTTACCAGCTCCTGCATCTTTGGCGTCAGTTCGTCAAAACTTGTCTTTTTCTTTTCTGCCATTATCAGAAATCGAATTTATCCGCAAAGAAAGCATCCAGCTCATCTATAGCCACTCTCTCCTGCTCCATGCTGTCCCTGTATCTGACAGTCACCTTTCCGTCTTCCTCGGAGTCAAAATCATAGGTGATGCAGAAAGGCGTACCTATCTCGTCCTGTCTGCGGTAACGCTTTCCGATGGCTCCCCTGTCATCGTACTCGCAGTAATACTTCTTTGAAAGCTGCTGATATATCTTCTCGGCACCGTCACCCACTTTCTTGGAAAGAGGGAGCACGCCGATCTTCACGGGTGCTATTGCCGGATGGAAACGGAGCACGGTCCTCATATCAGGCTTCTCTTCTGTTCCGAGGTTCTCCTCGTCATAAGCCGCACACAGGAAAGCAAGTACCATACGGTCAGCGCCCAGTGAAGGCTCTATAACATAAGGGATATACTTTTCATTCTTTGTCTCGTCAAAATAGCTCATATCCTGCTTTGAAACATTCTGATGCTGGGTCAGGTCATAATCGGTCCTGTCTGCTATACCCCAGAGTTCGCCCCAGCCGATGGTCGGGAAGAGATACTCTATATCCATAGTTCCCTTAGAATAGAATGCAAGCTCTGCCTGGTCATGCTCTCTGAATCTGAGCTCCTCTTCCTTCATTCCGAGAGAAAGCAGCCAGTCCTTGCAGAATTTCTTCCAGTACTCATACCACTCCAGATCACTTCCGGGCTCGCAGAAGAACTCCAGCTCCATCTGCTCAAATTCCCTGGTACGGAAAGTGAAGTTACCGGGGGTTATCTCGTTTCTGAAAGACTTACCGATCTGGCCTATGCCAAAAGGTATCTTCTTTCTTGAAGACCTCTGTACGTTCTTGAAGTTGACAAATATCCCCTGTGCCGTCTCGGGACGCAGATACACGGTCGCCGTTGCATCCTCCGTCACACCCTGGAAGGTCTTGAACATCAGATTGAACTGTCTGATATCCGTAAAATCATGCTTTCCGCAGGTCGGGCAGGCTATGCTGTTGGACTTGATGTATTCCATCATCTCCTCGGCCGTCCAGCCGTCCACGCTGCTCTCAAGCTTGACATTGTTGGCCGCAGCCCAGTCCTCTATCACCTTGTCGGCCCTGAATCTCTCATGGCATTCACGGCAGTCGATAAGAGGATCCGAAAAGCTCTTAAGATGTCCGCTGGCCACCCAGGTCTGGGGATTCATAAGTATCGCACAGTCAACGCCCACGTTGTAGGGATTCTCCTGTATGAACTTTCTCCACCATGCCTTTTTAACGTTATTCTTGAGCTCAACACCGAGATTACCGTAATCCCAGGTATTTGCCAGTCCTCCGTATATCTCCGAACCGGGATATATAAATCCCCTGCCTTTACACAGATTTTTAATGGTATCAAGCGTCTTTTCCATAATGACCTCCGTATTAATAAATGATATAATATATGCCGTCCGTAACGGACTGCACTGTTTTCTGATCGATAAGTTTCAGTTCCTGTGAATAGTAATCAATATTTCCCGGACACACACAGGTCTGAGCTCCTTCAAAAATGATGATCTTCGCTCCCGCCATATTGTTGATCTGCTCCTTGCTGATGATATCCTCGGGATTCCCCGCTCTCTTCAGTACACGGTTGAAATCATAGCTCTTATCATAAGCTCCCTGTACCGTACCCGAAAAAAGCTTAAGTGTCATATAATCCTCATATGAATCACAGTCCGCAAAAGAAAGATCCAGAGTCACCTTTCCTCCGCCGCTCTGATGCCCCGTGAGCGTGATCCTGCCGTCGTACGCGGCTATCTCATCGTTCACCATCTGTACAAGTTCGTCCTCCTTATAGTAATCTTTTGAAAAATCTCCGCTTACATGCGCGTCCACATGTCCGTCGGAATAGACCGTGAGTTTTCCCTCTACTGCCGGATCTGCCTCCTCATAATCCGCACCGCAGCCTGCGAGGAACAGGATGCAGCATGTTGCCGTTACCGCCTTTAAAAACTTTTTCATCTTCTTCTCTTTTCTTCTGTATTTATGTATAAAGTCCTTCGCCGTGCTCAGGACAAATTATTATATCACATTTCGGCAAGCAGTGCCAGAGAATTAAACTCATGTCCGCCGTTTTGTTTCTTCATCTCAGCCTTTGCTATCCTCGCAAGATCAAGCATTGCCTCCTCTTTAAGCCGGAAGCTGAAAACTTTCCCCGGAGGAGTGGCGAGCAGAAAATCCAGCGCATAAAGCGCCGCCCTGTCATAGCCTTCCCCGTACGCCGCCCTGTTGAACACACCTTCGAGCATTACAAGTTTTATCTCAAAAATGCTCTTTACAAGTTCTCTGTCATAGGCCTCATGGGTAAGGGCCTTAAGCGCCTGATATAAAAGCGTAAGGACATCCTTCTCATCGTTATTCTCTCTGGTATTGTATGATGCCGCTTCCAGAAAATACATTCCGTACAAAGCTGCCGTATAGTCACTCCTAAGCTCACTGAAGTAGTTCTTCACATTGGCATCGGTCATGGAATAGGAGCTTCTGCCCGGGTAGAGTCTGAAATCGCCGAACACGAACAGGTCCGTGGCAGCCATCAGATGATTAGTCTGCCTCCTCGCCCCTTTCGCAAAAGCACTTATCTTACCGTGCGAGACGGTCAGTATCTCTACTCTTCTGTCATACTCACCGGACGGTTCAGTCTTCAGTACCATCCCGGTTACGCTAAGCAGCGGCTGCATCACTTATCATCATCCCTGTATCCAAAGTCATTTATATAATTCGATATATCACGCCAGTTTTCCCTGACCTTTACAAAAAGCTTCAGATTGACCCTTGCTTCCAGCAGTTCTTCTATCTCGGGGCGCGCCTGTGATCCGATCTGTTTAAGCATCAAACCGCCCTTCCCGATTATTATTCCTTTATGCGAATCCCTCTCGCAGACTATCGTCGCATCCACATCATAGATACCGCCGTTTTTGTTCTCCCTGTATTCCACCCGGTCGATAAGTACCGCTATGCCGTGCGGGATCTCCTGATTCAGAAGCCTCAATGCCTTTTCACGTATCAGCTCCGCTGCAATGGCTCTGACCGGTTCGTCAGTGACCGCATCATCATCAAAATAATGCGGACCGTAAGGCAGATTCTCATATACAACATCCAGCAGTTCATCCAGATTGGTTTCTTTCAGTGCCGATACCGGAAGTATCTCCGTAAAGCTGCACAGATCCTTGTAGGCATCGATGACCTTCAGTATGTATCCGCGCTCCACCGTATCTACCTTGTTAATGACCAGTATCACCGGACATTTAAGCCCCTTAAGCTGCCCTGCTATCTCCCTGTCTTTTTCAGCTATCTTATCGGAAGGTTCGACAAGCCACAGTACCAGATCCGCATCGTTTATCGAGCGGTTAACTGTCTTCATCATATAGTCGCCGAGCTTGTTTTTTGCCTTATGGATACCGGGTGTATCGACAAACACTATCTGTCCCCGCTCGTCCGTATAGATCGTGCGTATCCTGTTTCTGGTAGTCTGCGGTCTGGGGGAAGTGATGGCTATCTTCTGTCCCGCAAGATGGTTCATCAGGGTCGATTTGCCTACATTCGGCCTCCCTATCAGGGCCGCAAAGCCCGATCTGCTTTTTACATCCTCACTCATTCAAACAGCCCCGCTACCTTTCCGAACGTTGCTTCGGAAGCCTTTATCTTATCTTCGTTACCGACTACACAGTAGAGGCCGTCATCAAGGAATGCCTTCACGTATGCAGCCAGAGCTCTTATATCCTCAGCTTTCGCATTAAGTATCTGATCTCTTACCTTCTGCGCATCTTCTATCGTTCTGCCGGTGACCGCCGCCATAAAGGATCTGGCTCCCTGGCTTCTCGGGGTCAGCGGAATATCCAGCTCACTCATGGTACCGATGATATATCCGCTCATCTTCTCTTCGTCGGCATCAAAGTTCTCAACATATTCCACAGCCTTTTCGAATATATCCACCGTTTCATCCAGATTGGGATCGCGGTAACTTACGAAATAGCTCTGGCCGTCAGGCATAAATGCACTCATGCAGCCGTAGGCTCCGCCTTTTACTCTTACATTGGTCCACAGATAATCATATCCGAGTATGGTCTTTAACACCCTCAATGCACCGTTGTACTTCAGCCCGTGTCTTGCAAAATTTCCTGCACGGCATACATACTGTATCTGAGCCGAACTGGTAAGTCCCTCGTTCAGTTTTTCGGGTTTCAGGCTCTTAACTTCACAGGCAGGCGCCTTTTCCTTAAATGCGCTGACAAGCCCGGCCGCTTCTTTACTGAAGAGCTCATAAGTCTCACGGCTGCCGGTCACATCCAGAAGCATTCCCTCTCTGGTAAATATGATCTCCGCGGTCTCCTTAAGCTTTGCAACCAGCTCATCGGCCTTTTCGTCAAAATTATTTTCAAGCTCCGTGAGGAACTTAAACTGCGTAAGTCCCGACAGGTATTCTTTAGCGAGACCGTACTCCGAATCATAGGAAAGCGCTCTTGCGGAGGCAACTATGTGTCCCGCACTCATGGCCATACCCTGCATGCGGCTGCGTCCTTCCGCGATTATCTCTTTTAGACGTTTCTTATCATCAAGCTTTGAACAAAGCAGTATCTCTTTTATAAGTTCAAAGCCCCTGTGGGCATTCTCATTAAGCGAACTCATATGTATGATGAAATACTTCCCGAAGCGGTCCACCGTATCATACATGGGGAAAACTGCGGCTGCCATGGCCATGCTTCCCGTATACTTGTCTATCTCATAACCGAGCTGCTCATACTTATGCTTATCGGTATCCACTCCCCTGAATACGTTTGAAAGAACATTCGCATAAGGATACAGTTCATACGGAAGCCTGCTCATATCGAAATATATGGCTCCGTACATTATCCCGTTTGTCTCCACATCATGGAAATAGGTCTTAACCCCGTTAATATCGGATTCCTCATTGACAAAGGGCGGCTCGGTCTTCTTCATATCCGAAAGCTTAAGCCTGGGAAGGCAGTCATAGGCTTCCTTCGGATCCTCTGCCTCCTGGAAAGCCTTCAGTTCGGCGGTCTTTCTTACCGTCTCCTCCAGCTCTTTTCCGGAAAGTGATGCCTTATATGCCGCAAGCCTGTCAGCAAGAGCCTTATCCTTTATGGAAGTGAGTCCCTTTCTGGGTTTAAGCGTAAGTATGGTCTTATGCGGATTATCGATAAGGTATTTCTTTACCAGATCGGTATAATATGATGTCCCTATCTTTTCACGAAGCCTGCTGAAGGTTTCCAGCTGCTCGATATGCTTAAAGGGTTCATCCTTATCGTACAGCCAGTTATCCAGGGCGTTTAAGCCGTAAAGCAGACCTTTGGGGAAACGCCCCGTATCCCCTTCCCTGTATCTGAACTCCATCGAGTTCAGGCAGGCGGTAAGTGCGTCCTCAGAAAAGCCTTCCTTTACAACCTTTTCAAAAGTATCCTCGATTATCGATACAAAGCGCTCCCTGTCGGATACATTGGCGTTCTTTGCGACTATACTGTAAAAAGGCTGGTATATGCCGTTCTCATATGTAGCATATACCTCCGTACCTATACCTGCCTCTACAAGCGCTTTCCACAGCGGAGTTCCGTCAGCGCTTATCAGCGCATAATCAACCACCTGGAAAGCTGTGTAAAGCTCCCTGTCCGTAGACTTTCCTATCACGGCATTGTATGTGAGGTAAGTATTGTTCTCTTCCTTTTCTTCCTCACTGATGGGATACTCTTTCTCGATCTCCATCGGTCTGTCAAAAGCAGACTGCTCCCCGGGAAAGCTGTCTATGTCTATCCTGTCGTATTTTGACAGATACTCCCGGTCCATCCAATCCAGACGCTCTGCCATATCGGCATTTCCGTAGAGATAGATATAGGAATTGACCGGATGGTAATACCTCTTATGGAAATCAAGAAAAGCTTCGTAGGTAAGCTCCGGTATCACCTCGGGATCACCGCCGCTCTCTACCCCGTATGCGGTATCGGGATACAGCGAGGAGAAAGTCTCTCTGGAGAGGACATCGTCCGGTGAAGAAAAAGCCCCCTTCATCTCGTTATAAACAACACCGTTGATCTTCAGTTCGCTGTCTTTATCCTCGAGTTCATAATGCCAGCCTTCCTGTCGGAATATCTTCTCTTCCTTGTAGATGTTCGGTTCGAACACCGCATCCATATAGACTCCCATCAGATTTTTAAAATCCTGCTCATTACAGGAAGCCACCGGATATACGGTCTTATCCGGATATGTCATGGCATTGAGAAAGGTATTCATCGATGTCTTTACCAGCTCTACAAAAGGATCCTTAAGCGGATATTTCTCAGAACCGCAGAGCACGCTGTGCTCGATTATATGAGCCACTCCGGTACTGTCCTTCGGCGGTGTACGGAAGCCTATATAAAATACCTTGTTCTCATCATCGTTCTCAAGGACCGCTATACGCGCCCCGCTCTTTTTGTGTTCAAGTACATAAGCTTCGGATTTCAGATCTTCCGAATGATGCTTTTCTATAAGCTGATATGCTTTTAATACGCTTGTATCCAC
>JAIKYA010000046.1 GCA_024683645.1 Lachnospiraceae bacterium | reverse complement strand
CGGCTTTATCCTGTTATCATCTATATTATTTATGTTCATGGTAACCCCTCCGTAATAGCGATCACTATTATTTTCGGCAGGAAGGGGCACTTTCTTTAGCGGGGTATACTGATCACGGCTTTGAACATGTCTCCGTCCACGGTGATCTTAAGTTCCCCGCCCATGAGCTCCATGAGGCTGCCGGCAATGGAGAGCCCCAGCCCCGATCCTTCGGTATTCCTGGATCTGTCACCTCTTACAAAGCGGTCCATCAGTTCATCTCCGGAGATTCCCAGCTCTTCTTTCGAGATATTTGAGATGCTGAGTACCGCAGCTCCTTCATCAGCTGACAATTCGGTATATACGCGGGTCCCCGGCATCGCATACTTTAATACATTACCGTATAGGTTGTCCATTACCCTCCATAAGAGATTGCTGTCCGCTTTTACCGTCACGCTCTCTTCCGGGATCCTTGAAACAAGGGTGAGGCCGGCCTGTTCAAGCTTATCCTGGTACTCTCCCATCACCTGTCCGGCCAGTGTGCACAGATCCAGCTCCGTCAGGTTCACATCCACAGCCCCTGAGGATGCCTTGGAAGCTTCGATCAGGTCCTGTATCAGTTTCTTAAGCCTCTCGGACTGCTTTGACAGTATCTCCAGATATTCCTCTTTATCGCTGTCAGTCGCATCATCTTTTTTCAGCAGATCGATATAGTTGATTATTGAGGTAAGCGGTGTCTTGATATCATGCGATACATTGGTGATCAGCTGGGTCTTCATCCTTTCGCTCTTCATACGCTCTTCCACGGCCAGCTGTATGCTCTCGCTCACACCGTTCAGATCCTGCGCAAACAGACGATAGCCGGCAAAAAGGTACTTTTCATCAACAGGCTCGCTGAGATTACCGGCAGCTATACGCTTTGCACCGTCACGCAGTCTGCTGTATCCCCATATCAGATACAATATCAGTGCTGCTTCTGCCAGCCTTCCGAGCACAAAGAGAAATGCCAGGAAATTCGAACCATCCTGTATAAGCGCCGCTTCAACGATCGATATCACGCCGTATACAGGGATCGCTATCATCAACAGTATACCTAAGGGAACATGCTTTGCTATCCACATGCACGCCTTTGAAACCAGTTTAAACACTACATCCTTTATGCGGTATATGAGCGAGTTCCTCCAGAAGGTTCCTGCCTTTATGCGGACTATATTGGTTCCCAGGAAGATCATCCCCAATAACACAGCAATAAACATCACACTGCAGGACAGCAATACCAGCTCATAAAAGCTTGCGAGCCTGTCCATTATCCCCGGTATCTGTCCGATAATACTATATAAAACATACGCCAGAAAAATCTCAGCATTTACTGCCAAAAAATATACAATTTCCAGAGGCATACGGTCTATAAGTGTAAGGCTTATACCTTCACTCCTCCTGTGATACCCTGCACTTATCGCAAACAGTATAAGAAAACATATTGCCGATAACGCTGACAGCATTCCGTATATGCCGCCGTTTGTATCCATTTTATTAAGCCGGAAAAGAAACTCTCTTATATCTGTATCTAAATACAGGTTATCATAATACTCTTTTTCGTTAGGATATATAGCTGCTGCTCTTTTATACAGTACATGAATATAATATCCCGGAGTATCACTGCTGCCCTCATTAGCATATCTGTATTCTGCGCAGTCATTCATCACCACTTCATACTTCATATAGTAATTAATGTAGTGTGAATCAAACATTCTTCTGGTCAGACACTTATCAAAGCGATCATAACCCGGACTTTTATATAAATATGTATTTTCATCTCCGAGATCCAGCCTGTCCGGGTTGCTTTCCCTCGAAACTATAACCGCAAAGCTGACATTCTTCATATCCCCGTATCTGTTCAGAGTTTCTTCCCAGTTTTCTTTCATTTCCGGAAGCAGCTCTTCCAGTTTTTCTTCATTATGCGGTACTTCAAATTTAAGGGAATCGCTCAGATCCGCCATATTGTGCTCACTGATGCGGTCCATTGCCTTCTCTACTGTCTGATCAAAAGTCATCCCATGGAAACCGCCTGACCTTGCCAGCAACATCATCACCATTACGTATATAAAAACCGTGACCGATGCTGCACACAATACTGCACAGACGATATTAAATATTCCGTTACGGATAAATCCGCTCTTTTTATTCTCCATCATAATCCTCCGTCTATCTTATATCCCTGTCCCCATATGACCTTAAGATATCTCGGTTTTGCAGGATCTATCTCTATCTTCTCCCGCAGTCTCCTGATATGGACCGCCACCGTATTCTCCGAACCGTAGGGATCGTCACCCCATACGTTTCTGTATATCTCATGAGGAGAAAACACACGTCCCGGTTCCTTTATCAGAAGCTTAAGTATCTCGTACTCTGTTTTTGTGAGATTTACGATATCTCCGTCCACCCGTACTTCTCTGGCAGGATCGTTTAAGCTGATGCTTCCTACCGTGTATTCGTCCTTTTCCGTCATAACGCTGCCAAGCATCGTATATCTGCGCAGTGAGGACCTTACCCTTGCGGTAAGCTCTGCCGGAAGGAAGGGTTTTGTGATATAATCATCCGCCCCGAGATTAAGACCCAGTATCTTGTCCGCATCTTCCGACTTGGCTGTAAGAAATATCACGGGAACATTTGATAGCTTACGTATCTCCGTGAGCGCCTCGATACCGTCCATGCCGGGCATCATTATATCCATCAGCACCAGACGTATATCCTTCTCATTACGTACCGCCTCTACCGCTTTTGCGCCGTCATAGGCCGTGATCAGCTCATATCCTTCGGCCTTCAGATAAATCTCCAGTGCACGAACGATATCCTTCTCATCATCACATATAAGTATCTTTGTCATTTGGGTACCTGCTTTCTTAAGAGCTCTTAAAATGCATTATAGTATAAACAATATGAAGAAAACAGAGGATAAAAGATTAAGATTCTATTACAAAATTGTTCAGAAAAAAAGAGGACAGCTTACGCTGTCCTCGTGTACATGATCATTTATCAGAAACTGTAGATTACCGCGCCATAAGCGGGAAGATTAAAGGTGATCGCGTATTTCTGGTTATCGCAGTCAAGCTCCTGGGCTTTCAGCTCTTCGGGAAGCTTGGCTCCGTTGCCGGCGAATCTGGTCTCATCCGAATTGAGCACCAGCTTGTACTTTCCTTTCTTCGGCACGCCTACCATATAATCGTCTCTGGCAATGGGTGTCATATTAAGGACAAAGAGCATATTGTTCTTTCCGTCCGCAGACTTTCTCACAAAGCTGTATGTTGATCTGTAAGCATCGTTGGCGTTGATCCATTCAAAACCGTCCCAGCTGTCATCCAGTTCGTACATGCAGGGATTCTTTCTGTACAGCTCAAGCAGAGTCTTTACATACTCAAGCATTCCTCTGTTTAAGTTGTTGTCGAGCAAAAACCAGTCGAGCTCTCTCTTCTCGCTCCATTCACGTTCCTGTGCGAAATCCTGACCCATGAACAGCAGCTTCTTTCCGGCGTGTCCGAACATAAAAGCATAACCTACACGGAGGTTTGCATATTTATCAACCTGATAGCCCGGCATCTTGTTGACCATTGAACATTTCAGATGTACGACCTCGTCGTGCGAGAGCGGCATGATATATTTTTCGGCACAGTTATAGCTCATCGCAAAGGTCATCTTATTGTGATTATCTTTACGGAAATAGGGATCCAGCTTCATGTAATCGCAGAAATCGTGCATCCATCCCATATTCCATTTAAAGGTAAAGCCGAGACCGTCATCCTCGGGAGCAGCTGTTACCTTCGGCCATGCGGTGGATTCCTCGGCTATGGTCATGACTCCGTTCTTCATGCCTCTGATCACACTGTTAAGATGCTTGAAGAATTCTATAGCATCAAGGTTCTCATTGCCGCCGTATTTGTTGGCTACCCACTGTCCGTCCTTCTTTCCGTAATCAAGGTAGAGCATCGACGCTACGGCATCGACTCTCAGACCGTCTATATGGAACTCTCTTATCCAGTAAAGCGCATTACCTATCAGGAAGTTCCTGACTTCCGTCTTGGAATAGTTAAATATCTTGGTGCCCCAGTCCGGATGCTCACCCAGCCTGCTGTCCGGATGCTCGTAAAGAGGCTCGCCGTCAAAATCGGCAAGACCGAAAGCATCTCTCGGGAAGTGTGCGGGAACCCAGTCCAGTATAACACCCACTCCCATCTTATGAAGCTTGTTTACAAGGTATGCGAAATCCTCCGGCGTGCCGTATCTGGATGTAGGTGCATAATATCCCGTCACCTGATATCCCCAGCTGCCGTCAAAAGGATGCTCGGCGATACCCATAAGCTCAACGTGTGTATATTTCATCTTCGCCAGGTATTCGCAGATGCGGTCAGCAAATTCCCTGTATGTATAGAAACCGTCTTCCGTGCCGTCCGGATGTTTCATCCACGAACCGATATGGCATTCGTAAATAGCCAGAGGCTCCTGAAAATAAGTCTTTCCGGCTCTTGCGCTCATCCATTCATCATCGGACCACTTCAGCTTGTTTATATTGTAGACCACCGAAGCAGTACCGGGGCGGAGCTCAGCCATGTTTGCAAACGGATCGGCCTTGTATATACCCTCTCCCGATGCCGTTGTAATGTAGAACTTGTACAGATCTCCTTCTTTTACCTCGGGAATAAATGTACTGTAGATGCCGCCATCTCCGAGTTTTTTCATAGGATGTGCATTTACGTCCCAGTCGTTAAAGCTGCCTACAACATGCACTTCCCTTGCGTGCGGAGCCCATACAGCAAAAAAGACGCCCTTCTTGCCGTCTTTAGTGCAGGGGTGAGCCCCCAGCTTCTTATAAATATCATAATGAGTTCCCTGACCGAAAACATACTGGTCAGCTTCCGAGATGAACACAGTCTCTTCCTGAAGGGTATGTATCTCCTTCTCTGTCTTCTTTGATGCCATTTTGTAACCTCCATTGGTAAAGCTTTAACCGCCGCTCTATATTTTACCAAAACAGCACCATATTGTCAAAAAACTACCCGAAATCCTTCTCTCTTAATATTATCATATCCTCATAGTCATAACGCTTGCCGCCTATGATGTTAAAGAATGTTGAAAGACGGGGTTTTGAGGAATGCTCGATGGCCGCTTCCACTATATCCTCGATCTCTGCAGTTGTCACATTGTGCTCTCCTATCTGCAGCTCGGATATACGCTGGTGAAGCGCCAGCACGCCTCTTTCCTCATCTATCTTGTATTCCCTGGAATAAGCGTATTTCTTGGCATATTCCACAAGAGCATTGTTATTCATCGGAACTATATCGACTCTGGTATTGAAATAGCCTGTTATCATATCATAGCTTTCCACCAGTCTGTCCATATTCTTCCTGTTGTCCATCATGATGACCAGTATGCCGTCGGAATAGGATTCCAGTACGGAAGTAAGCTTCTCGAGAGTAGCCTTCTTCAGTTCACCTGCTTTTTCTATCAGCAGCGCACCGTATGCCAGCTGGTTCAGCAGCGCGGGAATGTCTTTATTGTTAAGCTTGATTCCGCTTATCTTGGCTACGCGCGATGAAACAAAGTTACTGTCGATCATCTGCATCTCTTTAACGAGCGCCTTTGCCAGATCAACGTTCATACCTGAGGACTCTCCCGTAACTATGATGTTACCGACGTAGCTTGTCAGGCTTATCTGATCTATGGTGTCGAGTATCTGATCCCTCATCTTCCTTGAATAAAGGAAGTTTTCAAAAAGCCTCTGCTCATCGACACTCAGATCGTTCTCATACTCTTCGGCATGATAATCATCATCCATCTCATCTGCAGTCTCGAGGCTCCTGCGGTCCGCATCCGCTTCAAGCGCACCTTCTATATCGCTGAGATCACCTGTGTCGTATTCTTCTCCGTAATAATCGTCGCTGTACTCCTGCCCGTCTTCGTACTGCTGCCCGTCATATTCTCCGTCTTCGTAGCCGGCTTCATCATCATAGTCTCCGCCTTCACCGTCAGCATAGTCGTCCTCGTACGAGCCCTCTTCGTATTCATAATCTTCATCGGGATAATCTTCGGACTCATAGTCTTCTCCGTCCTCATATTCCCCTTCATAGTCCTCATCATAGTTTTCTTCATCTGCGGCTTCATCATCATAAGTCTCATCATCAAAGACTGCGCTTTCAGCCTCCTCGATCTCACCGGGTTCCGGCAGTGTAGCCGTATTGACCAGACCCTCGGCAGCTTCCGAAGCTACATCGACAAAGACACCCGCGGTATCTTTCCTGTCATTCTCTTCATATACGGGTTCTTCCGGTTCTTCCGGCTCTTCTTTTACTTCTTCCGCAAAACCTTCTTCTCTTTCCTTATCGGCTCTGATGGAAGCATCCACTTCATCCCATATGGATCCCTGCTTCTGATTGAATATCACGCCGGTCCTGGTCTTGAGTTTTTCCACAACAGGCTTTGCCAGAGGCGCATTTCCGGCCGACATTTCCTCAACGCTTCTCAATTCTATATCATCCGCCTCATACATCTCGGAGAATAAACGCTGCTCTTCCTCGATCTCCTGTATCAGGCTGTTTTTCTTCTTATTGTCATAGCCTCTGAAAATGGGTCCCGTGGATTCTTTTATCTTCCGCTCGGTTTCCTTGAGTATCTCTTCATTGCGGATCTTTTTCTTCTCTTCCCAGCCCGACAGGTATTCATCCATATGAATCTGGCCTGTTATCTGTATATCCGGTTCCGCACCGGGTTCTACAGCAAGCTCTATCTGGCCGTTATCATCGAGTCTCAGCATATCGTCAAGAAAAGCATTGGGCTTAGCCTTGGTACGCTTTTCTTTCTGATTCTCTTTCTCTTCTTCCTTCTTCTGCTTTTCCTCTTTCTCCTCGCGTACTACTTCCGCTGCCAGCTCATGCATGCTCTCATACTCGGGATTGGTATTGCTGGGGGGATCGTCTATAACGATATCAGCGGTCTTGTCTTCAAAGAAAAGCTCGTCACCGTTATCCGCAGTTTCCTTTACCTCCGGACGTATATCATCCATAGACTCAAGATGAGGCACTTCTTCCTCTTCTTTTGCAGCCTCGGCTGTATCTTCCTTAAACAGAGCCGCCTTAGAGATCGACTTATGATCTATTAAAGTCGTATTATCGACATAATCGGTATCATCCACTTCGGGATAGGGCAGATCATCCGGCTCTTCAGCCAGTTCTTCCGATTCAAAATCGTTATCCTCTTCTTCTCCGCCATCTGCAGGTTCTTCAAAAAGCTCCGCCCCTTCGGCAGGCTCTTCCACGGCTTCTTCCGTATATCCGCCGTTCCCGTCGTAATATGCACCGTCTCCTTCGATGTAGTTACCGTCTTCATCGTAGTAGCCGCCGTCTCCTTCGACGTAATTGCCATCTTCATCGTAATAGCCGCCGTCTCCCTCGACGTAATTGCCGTCTTCGTCGTAATAGCCGCCGTCTCCCTCGACGTAATTACCGTCTTCGTCGTAATAGCCGCCGTCTCCCTCGATGTAATTGCCATCTTCATCGTAGTAGCCGCCATCCTCCGAATACTCACCGTTCTGGTCATAGTCGCCGTCGTATCTGCCATATTCCTCTTCCGGCTCTTCATCGTCCTCATCCATCATCGGCTTCATGATATGTCTGGTTATTCGCTCGTTCTTATCGTTCTCTTCCTCTTCCATGAATTCCCTCATACTTTCTGCGAGAGCCTTCTGAAGATTGATGGTATTAAACTTGCTCATATCAATGGTCTTTACATGGAAATCCATCTCTCCGAGCTCCGGATTCACTCCGGGTTCTGCGGATTCCGTAGTGTACTCATCACTTTCGAAAGCCTCTATCTCTTCCCTATAATCATCACGCGCATTGTAGATTGCCTGCTGCTCGGGGGTCAGCTTGGCATGGAGCATCTTCAGTTCCATTGCCTTTATGACAAAAGGACCGTCTCCAAACCAGGTGATCAGCTCATTACAGGTCTCAACGCATTTGGTGCCAAGGCCTATCCTGTGATAAAGATAAGCCAGCTGGTATGCCCACTCTTCCCTGTAATCCTTGCGGCACAGATCCTCCAGAAGAGCGATCCTGTCATCATAGGGAGCGTCTATCATTTCCAGTACCTTATATTGAAGGATATATACACCCGTATCGTTGGGCGCCATCTTTCGAAAGATGGTAAGGAACTCCATCGCCTTGACCTTGTCACCCAGCTCTATATAGAGCTCTGACAGGCTGTAGACTATACTCCTTCTCTTGGGACTTCTGTCATATGCAAGGAGCATCAGCTCCAGCGCCTCTTCATAACGACGGTTTATCTTGTAAAGATCGCTTATGCTCATGAGCTTGGAGACACTTCTGGCTCTTCTCCAGTCGATAGTATCAGCTATCTCTGCCGCCTCCCTGTACTGCTCATTTTCTATCAGCGTCTTTATCTCTTCAGAACATATCTTATATTCCTGTGCGTTCACGTTTTATCTTCCCCCTGTACGGCCATAAGTAGATATAGCCGACATTTTTGACAATATTACCACATCTTGTGATTTTATCACAGCCCGCAAGACATGTAAAGTCTCCGTGCAGAAATACTGCGCAGAAAATCACGCCTTCGTGCTCCTTTATCTTTGTTTATTCCGTCCTGCAGAAAGCTTTCGGATCACAGATATAAGAAGTTTGAGAACTCCCCCTGCGAGCATGATCACAAAGCCGAGCTCCGATAAGGTCTCTCCGATCCCCATATTGACGGCATACTGTATCTGCAGTTCAAGCGGCGGGTCCTGATAAGGGATGCCGGCTACGATCACAATATAAAACAGACCGGTCATCAAAATGATCGCCCCGGCCAGTATCAATGATGTCAGCAGATTATTAAAGAAATTCTTTTTCATATTTCAACCCTCTTTGCTGCTGTTATCGGATTACGTGATGGCTGTTTTATCTGAAAGAGTGTCCGCCAGGCGGGCGTACTGCTCTATATCCAGCACTTCTCCCCTGATCCTCTCATCAAGTCCCATTTTGTTCAGTGCGGCGCTTATCTGCTCCCTTGTAAAAGAAAGCTCACTGCTGCCGGTGATCGCATTTGGCAGCGTCTTCCTGCGCTGGTTGAAGGCTGCTCTGATAAGCGCAAACATAAGCTTCTCATCTTTCACTTCCACCTTCGGTCTGTCGTAGAGATCCAGCCTGATCACGCTGGAATCCACGGCAGGTCTGGGTATGAAGCATTCCGGTCCGACAGTCATGACTCTTACGGGCTCCGCCCTGTACTGCACTGCCGGCGAAAGCGCTCCGTATTCTTTTGTTCCGGCCTGCGCCTGCATGCGGTCGGCCACTTCCTTCTGCACCATGACCGTGATACTTTTAAGCTTAAGCTGCCCTTCCAGCAGCCTCATGATTATAGGGGTTGTAATATAATAGGGAAGATTCGCGACAACTACCGCGCCTTCTCCGATAGCAGCCAGCAGCTCTTCATCCGTAAGCTTCATCACATCGGAAAAGATGACCGTGGTATTGTCATAGTCCGAAAGCGTCTCCCTGAGTATGGGCTCCAGTGCGCTGTCTATCTCGACTGCCACTACCTTTTTTGCTCTTTTAGCCAGCTCCACTGTCATGGCTCCGGCTCCCGGACCTATTTCCAGCACGGTATCATCCGGCCCCGCTCCCGAGGCATCCACTATCTTCTCAACTATAGAAGGATCCGTCAGAAAGTTCTGTCCGAATTTCTTTCTGAAAGTGAAATCGTATTTTCTTATAAGCTCGCCTGTTCTTGACATATGGGTTCCGCTCCCGCTTCCTTTCTTATACTGTTTACCGCTTCAATTATGGCCGGGATATTCCGCGAATCATTCCTGCTGCCCTTTATGAGAGGCATGTACGGTGCATCTGTCTCAAGCCTTACACTTGCTGCAGGGACTACGGCTGCCACTTCCTTTATCTTCTTTGCCCCGGGCCTCAACACCAGCGCATTTATCCCTATCTTCCAGCCAAGTGCTGCAAACTGTTCCGCCATCTCAGCGGAATAGGCAAAGCCGTGCAGCAGGCCGCTGACTTTAGAATGAGCTTTAAGTATCTTCAGTGTATCTGCCGCCGCATCCACGGAATGCACCACTGCCGGCAAACCGTATTCTTCACAGAGTCTGAGCTGTGCTTCAAACACCTCTCTCTGCCTCTGTCTTATGCCCTCGTCTTTTATCCCGCGGTAATCCAGACCGCACTCACCTATGGCTGTTACAGCGGGACATTTAAGAAGCTCCTTAAGCCGTTCCTGCCAGTCTGCTCCGGCCGCTTCCATATATAAGGGATGCAGCCCGACAGATACTTTTATCTCAGGATACCCGGCTCCTCCATACCTTTCAGCCATCCTGACAGCCGCAAGACTTCCTTCGATATCCTCGCCCGCTTCACAGACCAGATCGATGCCGGCAGCCTTCACGGCCTTCAGTATCTCTTCCCTGTCCCTGTCAAAAGCCTTATCATGATAATGAACATGCGCATCATACATAGCGGTATGTCCTCATTATACAGCACACTGTTTGCTTTTAAAATATTCCTGATACTAACAAAAAAGCCCGTCCCCGGGGATTCGCCCCAAAAACGAACTTTCGTGCACCGCCAGGGGCTCGAACCCTGGACACCCTGATTAAGAGTCAGGTGCTCTACCAACTGAGCTAGCGGTGCGTCTTTTTCACACGCAAGTGACATTATAATATACTGATCTGTAAAATGCAAGTGTTTTTTTATTATTTCCTAAATATATTTTTTTAGTGTAAATGACCACCTTTATTATGATACGAGAGTTTTTAGATCGAGATCCATAAGCGGCGTATGCCGGAGCTTAATCTGTCAGGGCAATTCCTTATATATAGTCTCAGCCTCATGTGCTTCTGACACCTGCGATCCGATATCGGCATTGAACTCACTGTGAAAAAATCGATCCGCAAAAACTTCGGGATGCTTATCATATCGTATTTTTACCGCAAAACCATCATAAAA
>JAIKYA010000043.1 GCA_024683645.1 Lachnospiraceae bacterium | reverse complement strand
ATATTCCGGAGTACTGAATGGATATGTTATCTCATTATCATAATACCACGGATCCTCTTTATGCTTATCATTCCTGAGAATATAAAAATCCTGTGCCGGCATATAGCCCTGTGCAAGCAAAAAAGCTTTTTTTCCTTCTTTTTCACATAAATCCGCGATCATGACCACATGTCCGGGCGATCCGGCTTTGATAAATATATCTCCCGGCTTTGCATCGCCCAATGTTATATATTCAGATTCCTTTTTGAGTGATATGGTGCTCGCATAGCAGAATACGGTATCAAGATATGCTTCAAAGGTTTCTTCGTTATCTGTCCGCTGAGTTCCCGGGATCCATGAGACATTATTCCCTGCTACACTCACCTTGTTTCCGGCCAGCCAGCTTTTGTAATCACACAGAAATCCACTCACAAAATGAAAAGCGATCTCGTCCTGTCTTCCATTCTTTTTCAGATACTCGGCATATATTCTGATCACCGAATCTGCACACTGCTGAAGATCCTTATCTCCCAGAAACATATCAAATACGGCAATCTGTGCAGCATACGACTTAACCCCGCCATCATAATAATGTACCTCACTGCCGTATTCTTTCATAGGATAAGCTCTTAAGAATGCTGTCAGGCTGTCATTCGCCGCTTCTGAACGCATATATCCTTCCGGAACTGCTATTCGTTCTTCCAGCGTCATGCCTGAAGGATTTATAAACTCGTATTTCTTCTCAGCTTCTGCATTTTCTGATTCTGTTATATCCTCAGCTTTCTCTTTTTCCGGTTTTAATTCAATGACCTCATCGCCTGTTTCCGGCTCCTGTTCATAGTCATCTTCATATGGTCTGATCATTCCATCGCCATCCATGATCTGTCCTCCGGCTTCGCATCCGAAAAGAAAAACAGAAATAATAAGACCCAAAACTATCCGCAGTCTTACACTCACTTATGCTTAATCCTCCATAACCTGAATAAAACTACCCGTCACTTTTTAATATTGAGAATACTCTTCTCGTCATTGTTCTTTATGTTTATAACTATTTCTTATCTGTTAAGGCTATCCGCTCGCCCTGCATATTAATGCCGCCTTCCCGGCTTGCTCATTTTCTGCTCATACATTCTTTCGTCACTTATTTTCAGGAAATCTTCCAGACGTCCGTAAGCATCCGTTTCCGTTATATATGCACCGAAACTGAAATCCAGTCTGTAGTCCTTTTTGTTAGTCCTGTTATATTCTGCCATATATTCTTCCATATGCTCCGTAAATCTTTTAAGACGCCTCTCCGAATAATCGGAAGCAAAGATATAGAACTCATCTCCGCCGGCTCTTCCAGCTATTTCTCCGGAATCGCAGCTTCTGCGTATGATCTCCGCCAGAGCTTTTATAGCCCTGTCTCCTTCATGATGACCGTATTCATCGTTGATCGTTTTCAGTCCGTCCATATCGATGACCATGGTGCAGATGGTCTTTTTTTCAGGTATATCCGCTATTTCATTGCGCGACTTATCATCAAAACCGCGCCTGTTAAGCATACCGGTAAGGTCATCGGTTATACTCAGTCCCTCCAGTTTTCCTATCAGCTTATTTATATGATCGTTTTTCTCCAGTGCGCTCAGGGTGAGTCCCAGATTGTGTATCCACACATTGTGAAACTCATTGAAGATATCTTTTCCCGTCATCTCCACGACTGAATAACCGAAGAGCTTTTCGGCACAATGAACGCTCATGATATAATATACATGACACCTGTCCGAATCTGTTTTGGGTATAAACATGGAACTGTTAAAGGAATGCGGGCTTTTGGTATATTCTTTATTCTTGTCTATCCATATCACCGGCACAAATCTGCCCGAGGGTGAGATAAAACTGCTGTCATAAGCAGGCACACCGTTCTGATCGGTATGTACCATCATAAAGAAAGAAGAGTATTCTCCGAAGTTCACCGAATCCTCCGCGAATATCGCCTCCATCTTTCTTATGTTGTCGACTTTATTGAGCTTGACCATTGCCGATTCGGACTCATATACGGCTGTCGAAAGCATTCTTTTCTCTTCATGAACCCGTGCTACCGTTTCCAGCACATGCTCATAATCCAGAGGCTCACAGCCGCAGGACTGCGAGAATACCGGCTCCGGATATACACGTAAGTCAACTTCTTCCTCTTTGCCGTCCGCCAGATTGACCAGCAGCTGCATGGCCTTTTTAGCCAGTTCCGTACGTTCCCTGGTCACCGAAGAAAGATGCGGAAGGAACTCTTTTCCTTCTATACTCCCGTCGTATCCCGATACCGCGATATCTTCCGGAACTTTCAGACCGTATCTTCTGAGCGCGTTGATCAGCGATATCGCCATATAGTCATTTGCGCATACTATCGCCTCGGGCCGCTCCGGAAGTGAAAGAAAATATCTGGCTGCCTCCATGCCTTTATCATACCAGAAGTTTCCTTCAAACATCCCCACTCCGTCTTCGGGAAGTCCATGGTCCTTCATCACGCTGCGGAATTCTTTAAGTCTCAGTCTTGCATCAGGATGGTCAGCCGGTCCTCCGAAATAAGCTATTCTGGTATATTTATGATGATCTATAAAGTGTTCTGTCATTCTGCGGAGTCCGCCGGCATCATCAAATTCTATATTATAAAAGCCGTCTATGTGACCGCTTACGGATATCACCGGACACTTAACCTTACGAAGTCTGCGTTCGATGCTCTCCGACATCTCCTCCACACTGTAGCCGTCCCCGTCAAAAACTATGCCGTCAAACTGATCCAGATCCATATAATCAAGTATCCCGGTCTCATAGTCCTCCCTGAAACCGTTCCTGGTGCCTATCTGGCCGTAAGTATTGAAAACAACAAGATCGACATCAAAGTCTTCCGCAGCTATGGTAAATGCCCTGCATAAACTGCGCTTATATCTGCCCGTAAAATTGCTTCCGAACAATGCTATCTTTTTACGTTGTTTCATCATAAGCTGCCTCCTGTGGATCAGTCCGCTTCACTTTTGAACCATATAATAATATAGCAGATTTTCGCTTAGGAGTGAATACCATTATAAAAGAAGAAAACCACGGGGTTTCGTCCCCATGGTTCCTCCCATAATCTTCCTTTTTAAAGCAAGTCTGTTATTCTGTTTTATACACATGCTCGACAGCAACACAGCCTGACATATCCTTAACATCTCCATCAGGATCCACAGCATAGACATAAAAGGAGCCGTCCTCTTCGATCAGGTATGAGACTTTATCCGACACCGGGAGCTCTACATCATCATCTGTTCCGCACCTTACTATATGAACAGTTCCGAGCTTATAGTTTACGTCTGTCTCTGTCGTATCGATGATTATTCTGCAGCCTTTCTCTGCCTGTATCGCCGTATCACCGTAATCTCTGTATAACAGGTCTCCAATATCAGCATCTGCGATCATAAAGTCTTCTATCATGACTCTTATATTGCTGTCTTTTTTTGCTTCAGCTTCAAGCGCCGCCTTCAGCTTATCATACTGCTCTTGGCTGATCTTTGTGTAGTATTCCTCCGGCTGGCAGATAATCTCTATCTTATAATCTCTTTCCACCCAACAGATATCTACTTTAGGCATATCTGCCTCGGAATTGATCGTTTCCATCAGCTGTTCACACAGCGAATAGTAATGATCTGCTTTTCTTTCATCATATACGAGTATTTCTCCGTTTTCGTCCAGCGAATGCATTCCGATTATCACTGTATCACTCAGCCAATCATTGGAATCACTGCTGTATATGCTGCGCGACACTCTTTCATAAGTAATATCAGGATCATTTGTAAGAACCGCATACCAGCCATCGCATGCCGCTCCGGGATCACGCCCTGATACCCATTTTTTATACTTGTATGTTTTCTTATTTCCGTCTTCGTCTGTAACAACATACTCTCCGTTTTCATATGTGTAGTTTACATCCATATTTTCCGGAGCATTGATCTCTTCCGCAGTATTTGTTTCTTCCGGAACAACTATCCCTTCAGCCTGCATATCGGTCTCATTCTTTTTCGGGTTTGTAAGGAAACATACCGCAACCACTATGCATGCTATCATCGCTGTCAGGATGATCCAGAATCCGGGTTTCTTATAGTTCAGGATACCCTTTATCCTTGACTTTACTCCGGTCTCTCCGAAGGCCAGCGGGCAGGCCGTGATCAGCTTTCCCGATACACTCAAATCAAGAAGTGTCTGGGAATATGCTGCCATATACTCCCTGTCCTTATCCCTTATCACCTTCTCGTCACAGGCTGCTTCTATATCCCTGCACAAAAGGATGTACGCGATCCAGCATAAAGGATTGAACCAGTATACCGAAAGCAGGGCAAAGCCGAGCGGTTTCCACCAGTGGTCACATCTGCTTAAGTGCGCCTTTTCATGAGCACATACAAGCTCCAGTTTTTCGTCCTTAAGCCCTGATGGCACATATATGCGCGGTCTTATCAGTCCCAGTATAAAAGGAGTCTTTACCTCATCACAGGCGAGTATATTATCCTTTATCTTTACGGCCGCTCCCACTTTTCTTCTTATCGAAATCCAGCTGATAAGACTGTAGAGAAACATCACAGCCATTCCCGCGATCCAGATGAAACTGGCTGCTGATATAACAGCCTGCAATTTATTAACGCCTGTTTTTCCGGCCGAATCATATGCAGCAGCCATAGCAGGATTCAGCGTATTATTGATCACGGCGATGCCTGTGTCGATCCTTGCCTGCATATCCGCCGTTTCCGTAACAACTCCCGTACCCGGCAGAAGACTGAAGGCGCTTTCTATAGAAACCGGACAGATCAGTCTTATCGCAACCAGCCCCCATAACAGACAGGATACCCAGCCCGGCGCTTTCTTCAAAACAGCCCTTACTATCAGTACGGCAAGTATCAGCCAGGAAGCACTCCAGGTAAGATTAAGTATCTTTAAAAACATCCCACTCATATCTCACCTCTTCTTCCTGAAGTCGTCGATCATCTTCTGGATCTCATCGACTTCTTTTTTGCTCAGCTTTCTGCGCGAAGTGAAAGCCGCTATGAATGCCGGCAGTGAACCCTCATAGGAATCTTCTACTATCTGTTCACTCTTCGCCGAATAGAATTCCTCTTTACTTATAAGTGATGTCACCATACCGTCTTCATTCTGCAGCAGACCTTTTTCACAGAGCTTTCGCAGTACGGTATAAGTTGTGGGTTTTTTCCAGTTAAGCTCTTCCGCGCATACCTTCACCAGATCACCGGATGCAACGGGTTCGTTTGCCCATACGATATCGGCAAAACGCTCCTGCACATTTGCCAGTTCTATCTCACTCATGTATATGATCCTCCTTTGGTTTATTGCTGTAAACTAATGTCAGTTTATACCTATAAACCACATTTGTCAATCCTTTCATGAAAGAACGTGACTTCCTGGATATCGATGAATTCTGCGTGGATGAAGAACACCGCAGGAAAGGCGTAGCCACTGCCATGATGGAATTCATAAAGGATTTCGCAAAGGAAAACGGCTTCCACCGGATCGAGCTTAACATGTGGGAATTCAATCAGGGAGCACTGGCCTTCTACGAAGCAGCCGGCTTTGAAACCTTCCGCCGTTACATGGAAATGTTTCTCTGAGCAAAGTCGTGGGGCTTTTCCCAGCCCCCCGT
>JAIKYA010000013.1 GCA_024683645.1 Lachnospiraceae bacterium | reverse complement strand
CGCTGTAAACGTCTGCGGCCAGACCACGGTCAGGGATTATCACTTCAGCGGCAACCGCGCAAAGATACGCGACAGCGCTGTTGCATCCGCACTCATACTGATGCGCCAGTGTATACTGGAGTATTACAGCAAGCTGACGTTCGGAGGGGAAAGTAAGGACAGATGAAGTACGGCATCATAAAATATACCACGATCCCCAAAGGGCGTGAGAGTATTGTCGGTGATACCGGTATGTTCAATATCGGTGACAATATACAGATGTATGCCATGAAAAGGATCCTTACGGATCACATGCATGTGGATGAGAAGGATATCATCGAGGTTGATTTCCACTCCCTTGCAGACTATTCCGGAGAGTATGTGATACTTCCCGTTAATCTGTTCTTTTTTGGCTGCCATGATCTGAAAGAGACCTGGTTTCCCGCATCGCCATACATCATCCCCGTATTTGTGGGAGTGCACTTTTCTTCTGGTATCTTAAGCGACGAAGAGGTTTCATATCTAAAGCTTCATTCACCGATAGGCTGCAGGGATAAATATACCCTTAATACGATGCGAAAGTACGGCATACCTGCATATCTTGCAGGCTGCGTAACTGCGACGCTTCCCCGCAGGCCTTCCGGGATAAAGGGAGATAAGGTATTCTGCGTTGATGTGGATAGCGAAAGTGTGCTTAAAGTCATTCCCGAAGAGCTTAAAAAGAATATAGAGCTTATCGGCCATGTCAGGAGAGGCGTGTTCTCTCCTACTATGTATGAAGAGGCTGACAGGGAAGCAGAGGAGCTGATAAAGAGGTACTATAATGAGGCGGCGCTGGTGGTCACTTCGCGTCTTCACTGTGCTTCGCCCTGTGCGGCTATGGGCATACCCACGATAATGGTGGCGAAAGAGATATCCTCCAGGTTTTCATGGCTTGGCAGCATACTTCCCATATATACCGATAAGGAATATGACAGGATCGACTGGGATGTTAAGCCTTCAGAATATGAGGATATAAAGGAAAAGATGATACGGACCATAGTACGCCGGCTCAGGGAAGCGTATGATAAATGGTCTGATCTTGCGGATATAAGCAGCTTTTTTGAGAAGCCGGATAGTAAGGAGGAAACGGTGGATCCGTATGATGTCTTTTTTGCTTCGGTAGACAGGGCATTATCCGGCGGGATAAAGGGGTATTATCTCTGGGGCGGGACTGCGCTGGCAGAGGAAAGCTTTGAACATATAAGAAAGAAATATCCTCAGATACCGCTACTTGGCCTGATCGATGAATACAATCCGGTAAGTATCAACGGCTTAAAGAGCATGCACTTTGATGAAACCGGAGACTGCGGGGAGGATATACTCATGATCTGTACACCCAGCAGCTCCAAGAACAATATAAAAGACCGCTTACTTAGTTCCGGCAGTTTCGGCGGAAGTGCGGTCTTCTTTGACGGAGAGATAGTGGTCAAAAACAGGAAGTGATCAGGGATCCTTTTTATCATCCGTATCGAAATTCAGTTTTTCCTTAACTATCACATCCGGACGGTGTGTCACCTTACGGAGTATCACATTCACATATTCACCCAGCAGACCGATAAAGAAGAGCTGCAGGGCGCCCAAGAAGAACATGCCTATCAGCAGCGGCGCTGTGCCCGCCTGGAAATTGTACCAGAAGATGAGCTTGAGGACCAGATAGATCATGCCTATGGCAAAGCTCAGCACTGACAGCAGTATCCCTGATACGGTCATTATCCTTAAGGGTGCGCTGGAAGTGGTTATCATCGAATTGATCGCAAAAGAAAGGTAGCGCCAGAGATTATAGCTGGACTTGCCCGATTTGCGCTTTTTCTGTTTATAGGTGATGAGCTTGACCTCATAACCCATATCGGCCAGTGCATAGCGGAGATAGAAGTCGTAGTCGGTCTTAAGGAATTCATCCATGACCGCACGGTCTAAAAGGGTGATACCCGATATGTTCGGATACTGGGGGATCTCGGAGAGACTGTTGATGATACGGTAGAAGAACTGGCGCAGCCCGTATTTGAGCCTGCCTTCCTCGGAAGAATTCTTCTGTCCGCATACCACCTTGTAGCCCTGCTCCCAGTAAGAGACGAATTCGGGTATGAGCTCGGGAGGCTCCTGGAAATCGCAGGGAATGGTTATGATGACATCTCCGGAGGTGTTCCTGAAGGTGTTGCGTCCGCTGCGCCCGTCTATGCCGTAGTTGCGGTTGTTGAGCAGTACTTTGATCCTGCTGTCGTCAGCCGCCATCCCGCGAAGCAGCTCTCTGGTTCCGTCGGTGGAAAAATTATCGGTAAAGATGAGCTCATATCTGTAAGGGAGCTTTTCAAGGATGCCAAGAAGAGTGTCGGCCATTTCCTTGACATTGCCGACCTCATTGTAGCAGGGTACGCATACGGAGATCATTTTGGGACTTTTGCTGTTATCCCTGTCCTTCTTGCCCATCTTATTCAGTCCTTCATCAAACATTCGCTTACCACTGCGTCATCGAGATAAGGCCACATATCATGAAGAGCGGGAGTGGTAAACACGCCATTCTCATCCATCTTTGATCTGATGACGGGCTCCCTTATCTCATTCTCACACTCGCATATCTCCAGGAGGCATGCGCCCGGAGCGGACTTAAGCCATTCAACCGCACTTTCAAGTGATGCGATATCACTGCAGCACCTGTAAGGCAGGCCAAAGCATGCTGCCACTAAGGAGAAATCGGGAAAGCTTATCCCGCTGCTCTCATCACAGCCGGTATATGTGCCTTCGAAGAAATTGGAACAGGTATTACGGATAGCTCCGTAACCGTTATTGTTAAAGACTACCAGACGGACCGGAAGCCTGTTATAGGCGATGGTCTGCAGTTCCTGCAGGTTCATCATCACGGAACCGTCGCCGGTAACGCAGTAAACGGGCTTTTTGCCGGCTGCGATGCAGGCGCCGATGGCATTGGGAAGGTCGTGACCCATGGATCCGCATTTATAATTTACCAGTACGCGCTGGCCGGCCCGGCTGATGCCGTAGCGGAGCACGTCGGTGATGCAGGTGCTGTTGCCAAGCGCGATAACGGCATCCTCTTCGGCGTTGTTAAGAAGTGTATACCAGAAGAAGGCCGAGGGGACTTTACCCTTTTTGTCTATGTCTTTATGACGGTCTATCAGCTCGTAGCGTGAGAGCTTTTTATAGAGCATGTCGCAGTGTGATATCCAATCTTCCGGAGCGTCTATATCCGAACCATATGCCTGCCATGCCTTAAAGAAGGCATTCAGGTCAGAGCAGAGGGGGAATGCAGCGTGCACTTCTTTTTTCTTAAGCTCTTCACTGTCGACATCCACCATAATGATCTTTGCATCAGGCGCAAAAGCCTCCTGGTTAAAGCCGGTCTGCGTGGTGGAGAGGCTGTTTCCGAGTACTAAGATGACATCAGCGCTCTGAAGCATGAAATTACCGCAGCGGGGGCCGATAGAGCCTGAATTGCCGTAGTAGTATCTTTCACCGTGATAGTTTATATCCGCCTGCAGCGCACCGCCTACGATGGGGATGCGAAGATGAGAAGCAAATTCCCTGTATCCGGATTCCGCATCGGAAGTCCTTATACCCGAACCGGTAAGTATACAGGGGCGCTTTGAATCCTTTAATACGGAAACGATCTCACGGATGCTGTCTTCTGAAGGCATTGTATCGGAAGATAAAGGCTCGGGAGCCCTAAGCTCGTCTTCTTCGATGCGGGCACCCTGCACATCCAGAGGGATGGATACCCATGAAGGGCCGCGCCTGCCGGACATGGCAAGGTCGATAGCTTTCTGAAGCTCACGGCGTATGTCAAGGGGATCCTTTACAAGAACGGCATATTTGGTTATGCCTTTTACCATTGAGATGATATCGTTTTCCTGTACGCCGCGGGAGCGGAGCTTAAGTCCGCTTGCCTCAACGGTGGTCGCCTGCCTGGGATGACCGGAGATGACAATCATAGGTACGGAATCGACCCAGGCACCCTGTACGCCGTTGATGGCATTGGTGCCTCCGGGGCCGCTGGTAACACATACACAGGCCATCTGCCCGGAATAACGGGCATAGCCTTCAGCAGCCATCGAACAGGAAGATTCGTGATGACAATATGTAAGTGCCAGACTGTCCCGGGAGAGGACTAATGCGTTGTTTAAGTGCATCGATCCGCCGCCCACGACACAGAAGCAGTCTTTTATACCGTTTTCCTTAAGGGTATCGACAACGATATCCGCAACTCGCTTTTTCATAAGTACTAATTATACATGTTTACGGTAATAAATCAACAATATTTTGTGTGTCTTATGTTGTATCAGAAGTATGACAAAGTTTGACTTTTAAACGTTCTGACATTATAATCATGGCATGAAACAGAACTATCGCAGGGATCTTGTCTTAAATTCCCTTGCCGGCCTGACAAATGCCGCAGAGGCCATAGTGTTGTCGATCATAACCGTCCGTATAGGCAGGCTCTCCGATGCGGGAGTCCTTTCACTTGCATTTGCGGCGGGCAATGTACTGCTTACCATAGCCCTGTTCGGAGGCAAGCTCTTCCAGGCCAGTGATGTCAAACATGTATTTTCCTTCAGGACCTATCTGTATCAGAGGCTGATCACCATCTTATGTATGTCTGCCGTATTGGGCGGCATACTTTTTTTTGCGGGCTACAGCCGTGAGAAAGCCCTGGCGGTGCTATTGATCGCGCTGATATACATGATCGAGGCAGTGGAGGACTGTTTCTGGGGAAGGCTGCAGCTTAAAGGAAAGCTGTATCTTGGGGCAGTGATGTTCATAAGCCGCTGGTGGTGCATAATGCTTATCTATCTGGCGGCTGTCTCATACAGCAGGGATATGGTAACCGCTCTTATTGCCGCATGCATTGCCGGTTTTGTTATCTTCCTGGGATGGTGTATATATTTTGCCGGTGCGGGAAGGAAGATGCTCACAGATGAAGATGCTGA
>JAIKYA010000203.1 GCA_024683645.1 Lachnospiraceae bacterium | reverse complement strand
GACAGCCGTTATGATCTGTCCGGAATAGTTTTTCTTTTCCGATTTTTTCATGAGTAGTTCTCCGTATGTTTACTCTGCTGCAGCTCCGAACCAGTAATCATAAGTATCCTTGATGAAGCCCTCTTCCTCAAGCTCTTTCAGAGCCTGATTGATGGCTGTCTGAAGTCCGGTGTTTTCCGGAGCCATAGCGATACCGAACTGCTCGGGCTCGGACTGATCCTCATATACTATCTTGAAATCCTTGGAACTGTTGATATAGCCGTCTGCAACGGTGCTGTCTACGACTACTGCATCAACTTCACCGTTCTGAAGCTGGGTGAAGCAGCTGGTTACTTTTTCATTTGCGACTATCTGGATATCGATGGTACCGGTTGATTTGTAATCGCTCATCAGTATATCGGAGGTAGTCTCTTTCTGAAGTGCAATGGACATACCGTCGAGATCGTTGAAAGACTTGATCTCCTTGGTATCGTCAGCCATCAGCACGACTGCCTGATAATTGTTGATGTAAGGTGTTGAGAATATCATCGTCTCCTTACGTTCGGGAGTGATGGTAACAGCCGAACATACAACGTCATAGTTAACCCCGATACCTGCAAAGATACCGTCCCATGCTGTATTGATGATATTTACCTTAAGTCCGAGTTTGTCGGCAACCGCAGTGATGATGTCCACGTCATACCCCTTGGGTGTAGTTCCGTCCTCGGCGAAATCCTCAAAAGGAGGATAACCGACTTCGCAGCCCACATTCAGTGTGCCTGCGCTCATAAGCGTAGCAGCCGAGATATCGATAGCCGGCTTCTGCTCGGCAGCGGGTACCGCTGCGCTCTCAGCCTCTTTTCCTCCGCATGCTGCAAGTCCCAGCAGCATTGCTGCCGAACAAACAAGTGCCAATACTTTCTTTTTCATAATTCCTCTCCTTTTATATCTCTTTAAGGAAAATCACAGGTTCCGCCCCCATGGTTTTCCCGTTTTTTCCAAAAAATAGGACAAACATAACGTTTGCCCCATTGCAAAAACGCTTACAGTAACCCCTAAAATATCAGTTCTTATTACTGTTTACGACTACTCCCTCGGGTTTGTTCTTCTCGCTGTTGACCACTCCGTCGGGGAAGTTCTCGTCATAGTTTACCAGATCGTCCAGAAGCTTGGGGATGTTGATATCCATGGTCTCATCCGTGAACTGGCAGGTACCTACTTTTCTGTGACCGCCGCCGCCGTATTTGAGCATCAGCGCTCCTACGTCAACATGGCTGGTCTTGTTGAGTATGCTGTAGCCCGTAGCACAGGAACAGCCCTGGCCGCCCTTGCCGCTTACTATCCAGCAGGATATATTCTGTTCGGGATACATACTGTAGATCATGAAACGGTTGCCTGAATAAATAGGCTCAACGCCTCGCAGATCCGAGATGATAACATCCTTCTCCACTCTGGTATGTGCGGTTACCATTTCCTTGAACTTGACAGCCTGCTCTCTGTATACTTCGATACGCTCAACCACATCGGGCAGTGCGAGCACTTCATCGGTATTCATCGTACGGATGGCTTCCATCAGTACTTCCATCAGGCGGTAATTGGGAATGGTGAAATTCCTCCATCTGCCGAGTCCCGTTCTGGGATCCATCAGCAGACCTACCAGTATCCAGCCCTCCGGATTCTGTATCTCGTCGATGGTCAGGTTGCCGGAATCAACCTTGTCAACCGCTTCCATCATGTCATCAAAATGCGAAAACCTCTCCTCGCCGCCGTAATACTCATATATGATACGGGCACAGGAAGGAGTGATCCTGCTCTCTCCCTTGTACTTTCCTTCAAGCTCGTTTCTCTCAAACTCGCTCGAATGATGGTCGAACCACAGTCCGCAGCCCTCTACAAAGGGAACGTTGGCAAGGCAGTCATTCTCATCGATCTCGATAAGCCCATCCTGCAGATCCTTGGGATGCACAAACTTCCAATGATCGATAATCCCCGCCTCCAGCAACAGTGTGCCGCATGCGAGTCCGTCAAAATCGGAACGTGTGATCAATCTCATTGCCATAAATCATACCCCTCTCCTAAATATTTTTACACCACATATCATAGTACAATATAAAGCCAAAACTTGCAAGAGTGATTTATTCGTCTGTCAGCAGTGCATATATCTCTTCACTGCCCTGTTTTGTCTCCGAGGAAAATGCTATCAGTATGTCTCCCGCCCCCATTCCCAGCGTGGTCCTCACAAGCTTTTTCTGCTTATCGGTCTGGCTCCGCTTTATCTTGTCCAGCTTGGTCGCTATCACGACAGGCGTATATCCGCTGTTCACTATCCAGTCATACATGAGTCTGTCATTGGCAGCAGGCTCATGACGTATGTCTACCAGAAGAAATACACGCCTTAAGGATGCGGAAGTATTGAGATAGCGTTCCACCATCTTTCCCCATTTTGCGGACTCCTCCCTGCCGGCCTTTGCATAACCGTACCCCGGAAGGTCCACAAGATAGAAGCTGTCGTTTACGTTATAGAAATTCAGGGTCTGGGTCTTTCCCGGCTGTGAGGAAGTACGCGCCAGATTCTTCCTGTTCAGCAGCGCATTTATGAGGGATGATTTTCCCACATTGCTCCTGCCGGCAAACGCATACTCGGGTTTGTCGGTTACGGGCACGGGGCTGCTCACTCCGCATACCATCTCCAGTTCAGCCTTCTTTATCTTCATACTCATTTCTTAAATGCCAGCGGTATCACTTCATCCATCTTCTTCACGTAGATGAGTTCCACTCCGTCCGTGATCTCTCTGTCTATCTCTTCCACATCGCGCTTGTTCTCAAAGGGTACGAGCACGGTCTTTATCCCCAGGGTCTTCGCCGCAAGTATCTTCTCCTTCAGCCCGCCTACCGGCATCACCCTTCCGCGGAGTGAGATCTCGCCCGTCATAGCCAGGTCTCTTCTAACCTTCGTGCCTGTGATCGCCGAAAGCACGGCCGTCGCCATGGTTATGCCGGCGCTCGGTCCGTCCTTCGGTACGGCGCCCTCGGGTATGTGTATATGTATATCGTTCTTCTGGAAGAAATCCTCGCTTATCCCGTATTTTCTGCTGATGCTCCTGACGTAGGAAATACCGGCCATTGCAGATTCCTTCATCACATCGCCCAGCTGTCCGGTCAGTTCGATATCACCTTTTCCGGGCATGATATTTACTTCTATCTGCAGCGTATCACCGCCCACGCTCGTCCAGGCCAGTCCTCTGACTATGCCTATCTCGTCACGTCCGTTTAATTCTTCCTTCGGGAAACGTATCTTACCGAGATACTTCTCCAGGTTCTTGCCCGTTATCCTGATGGTCCTGCGGCCTGCAGTCTTCTTACGTCCTCTGCCCGGCTTTTTGTTCTTCAGTATCTCCACTGCGGTCTTACGGCAGAGCTTATCCAGTTCACGCTCAAGCTGGCGTACTCCGGCTTCCCTGCAGTAACAGTCTATGATCAGCTTTATCGCAGTATCGCTGATCACCAGTTCCGAAGCATTTATACCGTTCTTCTCGTATACTTTTTTGATGAGATGTTCCTTCGCTATATGGAATTTCTCATTCGAGGTATAGCCCGCGATCTCTATGATCTCCATACGGTCAAGGAGCGGTCGGGGAATGGTGCCGTCATCATTGGCCGTAGCCACGAAAAGCACGTCTTTCAGGTCAATGGGCAGTTCCAGATAATGATCCCTGAAATTCCTGTTCTGCTCGGAATCAAGCACCTCCAGCATGGCCGAAGCTATATCCGAGTGGTAATCCTGTCCCATCTTGTCTATCTCGTCAAGGAGCATCAGCGGATCCCTTACGCCCGCCTGTCTTATGCCCGTAGCTATACGGCCGGGCATGGCTCCCACATAGGTCTTTCTGTGGCCGCGTATCTCCGCCTCGTCCCTCACGCCGCCGAGACATATCCGGACATAAGGTTTGCCCGTGGCTTCGGCTATGGACTTTGCGATCGAAGTCTTGCCTGTTCCGGGAGGTCCCACCAGACAGAGAATGGGGCTCTGTCCCATGCTGGTCAGACTCCTTACCGCCAGATATTCAAGCACTCTTTCCTTTACGTCCTTTAAGCCGTAGTGATCGCGTTCCAGTATATTCTTTGCCTTCTCTATGTCTATAAGCTTGTCATGATCCGGAGAAGTCTTATCCCAGGGCATTTCAAGCAGAGTCTCGATATAGGAACGTATCACTGAACTTTCCGGCGATGCATATCCGTTCTGCTCCAGATGCTTTATCTCCTTAGCCAGCTTCTTCTTCACTTCCTCGGAAGCCTTCAGTTCTTCCGCGGCTTTTTTGTACTGTGCCAGCTCGCTCAGTTCGTCATCCTCTTCACCCAGCTCGCTGCGGATGTATTCCATCTGCTCCCTCAGAAGATATTCCTTCTGATGCTGGTCTACCTGTCGGCTGATGTTTTCCGACAGCTCCCTGCGCTGCCTGGTTATCTGGGCTTCTTTGTTCAGTATCTTTAACAGCTCTTTTGCACGCTCATTGATATCCTCTGTATCGAGTATACGCTGTTTGTCCTCTTCGGGCATGGGCATATTGCCGCAGATACGGTCCGCTATGCTTCCGAGATCCCTGTTCTTTTTGATCGCAGCAAGAAAACGAAGATCCACTATACCGAACTCTTTGCAGAAATTCTCAAAGAATTCCAGTATCTCCCTTCTTTCTGCTTCGGCCGCATCTCCGCTGTTAGTGCCTTTATCGTGCACTTCACGGATAAGTGCGGTAACATAGGGAGCCGAATCGGCATCAAGGCTGTCAAGCCTGCCTCTCGTCAGACCGTATACCTGTATGCGTACCATCCCGTTGCCGAGACGCAGCATCTGCTGCACCTCCGCTACGGTACCTGTTTTCGCTGTTTCATTTTTTTCGGGAACGGCCGTGTCGTCTCCGCTGCGGCCTATCATGAATATTTTCTGTTCAGAAACCAAAGCAGCCTCTACCGCCTGTACAGACTGCTTTTTCTCCAGATCGAACTGCATTGATGAACCGGGAAACAGTGTCAGATCCCGGACAAATACCACGGGCATCTCGCCGCGGACATTTTTTATATTTTTCTGTGCCATTTTATGCTCTCAACAATTTTTTGCGAGGCTTCTCCTTTTTCTCGGATACCTCATGCTCCCTGTAGGTAAGCACCGGCTCTCCCTTCTTCTCAATCGCATCCTTGGTGATCGTGCACGTTGCGATCGTATCATCCGAAGGTATGCGGTACATGATATCAAGCATGGTATCTTCAAGTATGGAGCGCAAGCCCCTTGCTCCTATCTTTCTCTCAAGCGCCTTTTCGGCTATCGCCTCGATGGCATCATCTTCAAATTTCAGCTCCACCTCATCCATCTCGAACAGTCTCTGATACTGCTTTATCAGAGCGTTCTTCGGCTCGGTCAGTATACGTACGAGCGCTGCCTTGTCAAGTCCGTCAAGTACCACTCCGACGGGAACTCTTCCGACAAACTCCGGTATAAGCCCGAACTTGATCAGGTCCTGGGGAGTCACGCTATGCAGCAGCTTGGATATATCCTCCTCGTTTTTACCGCTTATCTCAGCAGAGAAACCTATCGACTTCTTGTTCAGTCTGTCGCCGATTATCTTCTCCAGTCCGTCAAAAGCTCCGCCGCAGATGAACAGTATGTTGGTGGTATCTATCTGCAACAGCTCCTGCTGGGGATGCTTCCTGCCGCCCTGGGGAGGAACGCTTGCAAGTGTGCCTTCTATGATCTTCAAAAGTGCCTGCTGTACGCCTTCACCCGATACATCCCTGGTGATGGACACGTTCTCGCCCTTCTTGGTGATCTTGTCTATCTCGTCTATGTAGATGATACCGAGCTGTGCGCGCTCGATATTGTTATCTGCAGCCTGTATCAGCTTGAGCAGTATGTTCTCGACATCTTCACCGACATAACCTGCCTCGGTAAGTGTGGTCGCATCCGCTATGGCAAAAGGAACACCCAGTATCCTTGCCAGTGACTGTGCAAGATAAGTCTTACCCGAACCGGTGGGCCCCACCATTATGATATTGCTCTTTTGCAGCTCCACGTCGTCTTTTGTCTTTACTGCCGTCACTCTCTTGTAATGGTTGTACACTGCGACCGCAAGAGAACGCTTTGCCTCATCCTGTCCTATGACGTAGCTGTCGAGGAATTCCTTTATCTCTACGGGCTTTAAAAGGTTGATCTCGAATTCATCGAGAGCATCCTCATCGTAACCGCCGAATTCCTCACCCTCGGAGATTATCTCCGCACACACGCCTACGCACTCGTCACAGATATAAATATCTTCCGGACCGGCGATAAGCCTGCGTACTGCGTCCTGAGTCTTTCCGCAAAAAGAGCACTTTATCTTTCTGGGGTCTATGATCTTACCTGCCATTTTTTATTTTCCCTTTTCCGAATCCGCCTGAGGTCTTTTTACGATCACTTCATCGATAAGACCGTATGCCTTGGCTTCTTCTGCTGTTTTCCAGTTATCCCTGTCGGTATCGAGTGCTATCTCCTCATACTTCCTGCCGCAGTTTTCCGCAAGTATGCGGTTTAACTTTTCCTTGGTGCGGAGTATGTGCTTTGCAGCTATCTCTATCTCGGTAGCCTGGCCCTGTGCACCGCCTAAAGGCTGGTGTATCATTATCTCCGCATTGGGAAGTGCATAACGCTTGCCCTTTGCGCCGCCTGCAAGCAGGAAAGCACCCATGCTGGCTGCCATTCCTATGCAGTTGGTCGATACATCACACTTTATGAACTGCATGGTATCGTAGATAGCCATACCTGCGGTAACACTTCCGCCGGGCGAATTGATATAAAGCTGGATATCCTTGTCGGGATCTTCAGCTTCAAGGAACAGAAGCTGTGCAACCACAAGACTTGCTGTGACTTCCGTCACTTCGCTGCCGAGGATGATGATCCTGTCCTTTAATAATCTTGAATAAATGTCATATGAGCGTTCCCCGCGGCTGGTCTGCTCGACCACCATAGGGACCAGTTCATTGTATATTCCGTGATCTGTCATTTTTCTACCGCCTTCTCAACTATGAAATCAAGTGCCTTTGTTATCAGTGCATCCTTACGGATGAGCTTGTCATCCTCGGGACGGATGGCTTCCTTGAGCTTGTCTGCTTCCATACCGTACTCGTCTGCCATTTCCTTTATGGTTTTCTCATAATCTTCATCTGTCACTTCCATGCCTTCTTCTCTTGCAACAGCCTCGAGGATAAGTCTGGAGCTGATCCTCTTCTCTGCCGAAGGTCTTGACTGCTCCATCATCTTCTCTTCGTCAAGTCCTGTGAAGGTGAAGTACTGCTTAAGTGTAAGTCCCTGCATCATAAGCTGCTGTGCGAACTCATCAAGCGACCTTCTCATCTGTGTCTTTATCATAGCCTCGGGAATATCCATCTCGGCATCTTCCTTTATCTTTGCTATAACGGCATCTTCCTTCTTTGACCTTACTTCCGCCGCTTTCTTCTTCTCAAGCTTTTCTTTCAGATCCTTCTTGTAATCCTCTACGGAATCAAAGCCTGCATCATCGGCGAAATCGTCATCGAGCTCAGGAACCTGCTTCTCCTTTATCTCGTGGATGCGGCACTTAAATACCGCCTCTTTTCCTGCAAGATTGTCTGCATGATAATCCTCGGGGAAGGTAACGTTTACATCGAAATCTTCCTCTACCTTATGTCCGATGATCTGATCCTCAAAACCGGGTATAAAGCTGCCGGAGCCGATGGTCAGCGAGTGGTTCTCGCCCTTGCCGCCTTCAAAAGCTTCGCCGTCAACGAAACCTTCGTAATCTATGATCGTGATATCACCGTCGCGAACTTCGCGGTCTACGGATACCATTCTTGCCTGCTCGTCACGCTCTTTGTTTATGGCAGCTTCCAGCTCCTCGTCACTTACTTCGCTGTCGATCTTCTCTATCTCAACGCCTGCATATTTGCCGATCTTAGCCTGGGGATTGAGTGCTGCCTCAGCCGTAAAGATAAAGGGCTTGCCTGCCTCGAGCTGTACCACGTCGATATTCTCGGGGCTGGATACTATCTCTTCCTCACACTCGTCATAGGTCTTTGACCATGCTTCCGGTATGCAGATATCGGCAGCCTCACCGAAGAAGAAGTCCTTGCCGTACATCTTCTCGATAACCGCTCTGGGCACCTTGCCCTTTCTGAAACCGGGTATGCTTATCTTATTCTTATTCTTCTTAAATGCACTGTCTACTGCCTTTTCAAACTCCTCGACAGGCACCTCTATCGTAAATTTAGCCATGTTGTGCTCAAGCTTTTCCATCTTTGCGCTCATTAAAATTCCCTCCGGATGATTATTCTTTAAGGCCGCCACAAACGGCGGCACAACGAAGCATTATATCATAATAGTCGTTACAGGTCAACGGGGACGGTTTTTAACCGTCCCCGCATCTGTCATATCATTTACTGTTTAAATACTCTTCGAAGAAATCGGCTGCCCTGTGATCCGAATGATTCTCGGTAAGGTCTATATTGCAAACGGCTCCGAGGTCGATGCTCACATTCTTTGCCAGAACCCTTCCTTCAAGTACCGCCGTCGAACCGACAATCACGCTGCCTTCGATATCCAGGTCTCCTCTCACGGCTCCGTTCACGTCGGCGCTCCCGGCCTTCACATTTCCGATGATGGTCACCCCGCTTCCGATGGAAAGATGATCGAGACACTCTATATTGCTCTCTATCAGTCCGTCGTTCAGCTCTATGCTTCCCACCTTCAGGTCATGTCCCTTGATCGAGCCTTCAAGCTCCAGGGTGCCTTCGATCTGTACGTTCCCGTCTACCTCACCTGCCAGAAGGAGATCTCCGTCCGATATAACATCTCCGGTTATCCTCATCCCCCTGGGAATATAACTCTTTTCCATAGCATACCCCCGCCCCATGTCTGGTTAACGCTTCCAAAGAGTTATGTTACCATAATTCATCTTCTTTCGCAAGAGAAAACCACGGGGACGGACCTGCCGGTCCTTCAGAAAACCACGGGGACGGACCTGCCGGTCCTTCAGGACCGGCAGGTCCGTCCCCGTGGTTTCCCCCTTATTCCCCGGTTCAGATCGCTTCGTGGAAAGTTCTGCTGATCACGTCTGCCTGCTGCTCGGGAGTGAGCTTGATGAAGTTCACCGCATAACCCGATACGCGGATCGTAAGCTGCGGATAGTTCTCGGGATGCTGCTGTGCATCGAGAAGCGTGTCGCGGTTCAGTACGTTCACGTTAAGATGATGTCCGCCCTTTGTTGCGTAACCGTCGAGTAACGATACGAGATTGTTTACCTGTGCTGTTGATCCTGCCATAGTTTTTTCCCTCCTTTGCTGAAATTCCGGTGCCTCGGGCCCGAAGAATCCTTTTGTTTTCTGTTGTATAAAACATACCATCCCTAAAGCAGAAAATCCGTAACATCTGTTACGGATCCTCACGGTATTGATATTTATACACTTTTCAGTAGAGACTCTCCAGCCTGTCCATATCTTCGATGAAAACCTCTTCTCGCTCGACTCTTATCAGCCCGTCCTTCTGCATGTTCATAAGTTCCCTTGAAAGAGACGGCCTCGCAACCCCGAGAAAGTCCGCCAGGTCCTCCCTGTTCATCGCAAGCTTCACATGTCCGGAGGCATCGGTATTGTCAAGAAAATATATGGCCAGTTTTTCCTTGAGGCTTGTTGAGCTTAAAAGATGCAGCTTCTTGGTCATGGAAAAATTCCTGCCCGCCATTATATCCAGCAGGTTCCTGGTTATCATCTGATGATGCCCGCAGGCATTCTCACAGAAACCGTAGAAAAACTTCCAGGGTATCATCATCACCCTGCTCTTTTTCATGGATATGGCATCATACCAGTAATGATCCGCTCCTGAGAAGAGAAAGGCTTCACCGAACACCTCCCCGGGTTTCACCGTGTAGAGGAGATTTCTCTTTCCCGAAGCGAAGCTTTTCTCCAATGCCACCTCGCCGCTCTCAAGGATAAAGATCATGGACGGCTTTTCACCTTCCAAAAAAGCCGCTTCCCGGGGCTTTAATTCCCTGGTCACGGCCCTTGAGCATCTGAGCATCTTTTCGACTTCTTTTTTCTCTATATCTGCAAAGAGATCCATTTAAGTTCAATCCTCCCAGAGCGGTACGTAAAACTCTTCACCTGTTTCCAGCTGCATGGCTCCGAGCCTGCTGGATCTGTTGTTCAGTGCCATGCCGCAGTCCATGTCAATGACCTTGTAGCCGCGGTATTTTCTGCTCTTAAAGATGATCCCCCGTCCGTTCTCGTCCGAAATCCCGAGTCTCTGTGTAAATATATGTCCCACTATGTAAGTATCAGCCACATAACCGAAGGGGCGGTATCCCGTATCCTGGTTCGGATCACCCTCCATCTCAAAAAGCGAATCCCATACTATGCTCTCCGCCTGCTTTGGTGTCGCATCCTTAAAGAACAGCTCCTTGCCGAAATGCTTGGAGAGTGAATAGGAATGTGAGATATGATATGAGGTCTTTCCGATCTTTATCCTCTTGATCAGACGCAGCCCGCCCAGATATTCCTCTATCTCTTCCTGTTCCTCCACCGGCAGTGCAAAGAAATTATCATGTGTAGCCTTGCCGCCGTTGGCCGGATGCGTCCACAGCTCATAGGGACTTAAGTGTTCGCCTCTTTCAAGCGGATCTATCTCGCCGTTTTCAACCCCCCTCTGGTATCTGATGGCCTGAAGCATCATCAGCTCATGATTACCCAGGAAGAGCTCTACGTTTTTACGCTTCATTATATCCTGTAAAAGACGCACGCCTTCGTCCCCGCGGTCTATAACATCGCCGATGACATAAAGCTGGTCCTCATCCGAAAAATCTATGAGCTCCAGCATCTTTATGAAAGGATCATAATATCCGTGTATATCGCTCAGCACAAAAGTCCTCATCTACACCATCTCCACGATATCCGCTTCATTTACACATATTATCGGTCTTATTCCCATACCCTTGTTGAGTTTCCATTCCGTCAGCCTGTTATCGACCAATGCATGACCCTCATAGTTTTCGGCACATTTATAGGACATTCCGCCTTCTATATGCCCCCTCGAACGGAGCGCGTAGCTTGAATGCGTCAGACTGTTGCCTGATTTTGCAGCCACATACTGCGAACAGGGCGCCAGATCCAGATCTTTTCCTTCCTTTGCCGGCGTTCTGCCCATCCCCATATCCACCTTGTCAAAACCGTAACGGATCTCTTCCACTGAAGGAAGGTATACCTTATCATAGGTGATCCTGTCGGAGAAGCCCGACTGGGTCGTGGATATCTTGGTGACGTTGAGCCTGGTCCGCTCTTCCTCCGTAAAGGTTCTTCTGACAAATACGGAATTGAGCCATTCCCTTATCTTACTGTCTTCCCAGTATATGCCGCTGCGGATTTTGGATATTTCCTTGTCGTTCATCTTGGCATATTTCACATCATCGAAAAGCTTGTAATCTATGATGTATTCGGACTGCAGCGTGACCCTTCCCGCTCTCTCTCCCACTATCTTCCATGAGAGCATGTTAAACTTGAAATAGCGGTAACCGGCCAGTTCACTGTCTTCACCCATGGCTTTCTTCACCACAGAGAAGATATCGTTCTGCTTGACATTTTCTTTATATACGGGCATGCGGAGGTATTTCTCGCCTTCCACGACAGCCACGTCATCCTTGTCATATTCCGCGTAGACCAGATCGGAGGTGAGTTGTGATCCCGTTATCTCGTTCATCGGATAGGAGCCGAACCATACCCTTCCGTTCCTGTCCTTTAAGATGTGATTGTCTTCTCTTCCGGGCTGGGGAGCATTCTTCTCATCCGGATAGCAGCCGTACAGATCCTTGTACAGCTCTTCTATGCTCTGCTGCCTGTCTTCGGGTTTCATGGAAAGTCCCTTCATGATGGCAGCCGCCGTCTTTTTGTCTATCTGTATCGTATAATCGGCCAGATTGACCAGCTCGTCTTTTTCATTCCTCTCGTAGGAAGACTGGGGAATATCACCGGTCATCATGCAGTAGAGTGTTGCGCATATCCCGTAGATATCGGTCCAGGGCCCCTGCTCGGTCAGCTTGGAAAGCATCTGTTCAAGCGGAGCAAAGCCCCATTTTCCGAGGAATACCTGCTGATTTGCAAAGCCCATCTTTCTGGATCCGCCGAAATCTATCAGCTTGATGCTCCCATCCCCGTCCATCATGATATTGTCGGGACTGATATCCCTGTGGATCAGGCCTGACTGGTGCAGCTTGCCCAATATGCTGATAACGGGTTCCATCAGACGCAGCGAATCCTCCACGGGGAGCCACCCTCCCTGTGAATCGATATATTTTCTCAGGTTACCGCTCTGGAGATATTCCATGATAAGGTAACCGGTATTGTTTTCGTAGAAAAGATCCTTGATGGAAACGATACCGGGGAATTTCGAGAACTCAGCGAGTATACGTGCTTCTCTCAGATATGCCTTTGTTTCCTTCTCATATTCTTCCGTATTGACAGCATCAAGAACCAGGACTGTCTTGCCGTCATCAGCCCTGTCGACCATCTCGTCCGGGAAAAACTCCTTTACGGCAACGGGATATTCAAGCAGCATATCGTAACCTATGTACGTTATGCCGTATCCGCCTTTTCCCAGTATATTTCCTATGAGTATCTTGGTGTTTAATATCGTCCCCGGCGCAAGTGCTTTCGACCAGGTCTGCTGGCCGGCTTTTTCTTTCCCACAGAATGGGCAGATCTCCGGCTCGTCACTGACTTTCATACACCTGAGACAGATTTTTCCGATCTCTGACTGTTCCATGAAGCCCCCACAATTTTCTAAAAAGTATTCATTTGGAGATTATTATACAACCCATGGCACAAAATAGCCATACTTTTTAACTATTTTCTTATATTTTTTTACTCAGCTCTTATCGCTGCAAGCGGACTCAGTTTCATCGCCCTTATCGAAGGGAAGAAGCCTGAGAACATTGCTATAAATACCGCAAATACAATGGAAACAAGGCTCAGCCATACAGGGATGCGTGATATATCACCGTTACCCATTCCCATGTTCACCAGGCTCGAGTTTGCTACCAGCTTATTGATTATCATCGACAGGAGGTAACTCAGTCCCACTCCCAGCACTCCGCCTATGAAGCCTATATATCCCGCCTCAAAAAGGAAAAGCGCCTGTATATCCTTTATCCTGCAGCCTATGACCTTCATGATGCCTATCTCCTTGGTCCTCTCGTAGATCGACATCATCATCGTATTTGTTATACCTATGGCTGCGACCAGCAGCGCCACGGCACCTATGCCGCCCAGCACCGCCTGGATTATGTTCATGCTCTGCATTTCCTGCTCTATCCATTCGGCATTGGCATCGGCAGAATATCCCATATCCCTTATGACACTCTGTACGGAGCTCACATGATCCATATCGACCACGTTTACCTTTATCTCGCTGTAAAAAAGCTCTTTGTAGGGCTTGCCGTTTTTCTGGGTGGGCTGGCCGGGTATGGCCCTGCCCTTGTACTCTTTCTTCAGCGCATTCTTCAATGCATCGATATTGCAGTATATGCCGTAGCAGTATTCGTTATAATCCTCCGGTCCGCCTTCGGCCACACCGCATACGGGGAAAATGTATTTTTTCGGCTGCTTGGGCACCTGTCCGTTTTCGTCCTGCTGATTCCATTTCCACTGCCAGTAGGTATCCTGGTCAAGTATGGTTATCAGCTGGTCCTTCATCAGGTCGATAGGCGGCAGCTCTCCGGTCTCGTAATAGGTATACTGGTCTGTCTTTGAATTCCGAAACTGTACCAGGACCATGTTTCCGAAAAAGAGTTCCAGCTGGTCCGGATCCTTAGGAAGCTCTCCCTGCCCGACCTTTATGTTCGAATTCTCCAGTGCTTCCGGGGTCATCCCGATCAGGTCCACATATGCGCATTCGTAAATACCGCTCTTTAAGACTATCGAGGTGCTCAGCTGCGTATCCACACTTTTCACAAATTCCAGCGATCTGAGCTGATCCACCAGTTCATCGTTAAGAAACTTCTGTTCCTTGTCCTTACTGTCCCCGCTATCTCCGTCAAACATACGGTCAGCCCTCACGGTTATCTGGGTAAGGGAACCGTACTGCTCCACCTGGTCGAGCATCGACTGCTTCATTCCGATACCAAGGCTTATCATCACGACTATGGAAGTGGTACCTATGATTACGCCCAGGATGGTCAGTATCGTTCTGACTTTTCTTTTAAACAGGCTCCCCAGACTCATGGAGAGCAGGTCTGTTATCTTCATACGCTTTAATTATTCCTTGTCTCCGTCGTCTTCGCTGCCGTCCTCTTCGTATCCCTCATCCTCCGGATAGATCTCGTCCTCGGGATAAGTCTCATCCTTATCAAGGTCTATCATCTCCTGATCTTCCTCGAGAAAATCAAGTTCTTCCTGCATGGCTTTTTTCTTCTTTTTCTTTGAACGTATCACCAGTATGACGACGATGATCACGATCAATACGACTACGCCGAGTATTATCCACTTTACAAAGCCGCCCTTATTCTGCTCTTCTTCCATGAACTCGCCGCCCTCCATCGAAGGATCCCAGTCGCCTTCTTCATAATAGGGCTCGCTTACATAGAGTTCTATCTGCTTCTCCAGCGTGGATACATTGCCTGCCTCATCTTCATAATTCACGCAGGCTGTGATCATGGGATCTTCCATGGTCGCCGCTATACCGTTTACCATCAGATCCACATTTCCCGTTCCGCCCGGATCTATCTTGCCGAGGAAGGACGTGGTCTCGGCCACTGTCTCGCCCTGTACCACTACTTCCACGTTGTAGAGTGTTGTCTTGCCTTTGTTGTATACCGAGAACATGATATTCGAACTCTCACCCACGCTTATAGACGGGGGCATCACCTCCGCATCCGAAGTATCAACTCTCGCCTCCTGATTAACAGGTATCGAAACATTGCTCTCCATCTTGTACGGATTGTTCTTCTCATCTTCATAATCGGCGCTCACGGTTATGACATAAGGCTTCTTTGTCAGGTCGCTTCTTGCGCTCATCTCTATCGAGATATCCCTCGTATCCCCGGGTGCTATCCTGTCAACGTAAATGGTAGCGGAACCGGAGGTCGGCAGGAATGCTTCGTAGCTGGTCTCATTATTATTGCCTTCCTGTGCGGCCTTCAGATCAAACTGCACATTGGATACAGCGGTCTGAGTCGAAGTATTCTGCACGCTTATTGTCAGATTAAACGTATCGCCCGCATATACCACCTCGGGATCGGTGGTAAAACCGGTAACTATTATACGCGGTGTGGACATCTTGCCGTCGGAACTTTCCGCTACCAGGCTGCCGCTTCCCGGCGCACCCGTGATATTGATATAAGTCTTCAGATCAACTTCCTCGACCGCATTGTTCCTGTAATATCTTGCATGGAAAGTCAAAGGATACATACCTGTCTTAGCATCCGGAGAAACCACAAAGGTCCACGAAGCTCCCTTTCCGAGCAGTATGGCTTCCTCAAGTGTGGAGCCCGCAGCTACCACATCTATCATCCTGGCATCCGATGCGGTGGCGATAAGGAAAGGCCACTTGTTGATATCCGTATCCACATTGGGGGTGAGCACCAGATCATATACATTGCTCTTGCCCAAGTTTATCACTGACAGGTTGACGACAGCCTGCTGCGAATATCTGGCACTTGTTATCTTCGAAGCATTGTTGATAAAGAGGAAATCCTTGGCTCCTGCTACCGGATTGGATGCCGCAGTCTGTATGTTGGTCTTCATCCTTTCCACATACATGTTCAGTTCGGAAACCGTCATGCTGTTGTTTGCGATGAAAACATTTGCCTCATAGAAGGTATCGTATATATGCTGCAGAGCTTCCTTTGAAGGTTGCGTCTGCCTGATCAGCGTATCCACCTCATTGGTAAGTATGATGTATGCCGCTTCCCTGTCTTCATTGGTTATCTGTCTGGAAGACTCATCCGTATAAGTACTCTGGCTGCTATCCGTCTCCGGCACCGGTGTGGGAGTGGCCTCGGTCTTATCACCTTCGGATGCGTAAGTATTTATCTTCCCCGCTCCTGCCCACAGCGAAGTCATAAGCAATGCTGCTGCCGCTATTCTACCTAATGTCCTGATACCTTTCATCTGCTTAATTCTCCTTAACTGACTTCTTGTCTTCTTTTTTCTCTTCAGCTTTTATCTCTTTTGTCTCTTCGATTTTTACTTCTTCAGCCTTTGTTCCTTTAGTCTCCGCTTCTTCGGCTTTGGTCTTCTTTGCTTCTCCGGCTCCGGTCTCTTCCACCTCATCCCAGATGTTTTTCTTTGCCGTTTCCGCAGCCTTCTTTGCCGCAGCTTCTTCCTTTTTCCGCTTCGCATTGTCCGTGATCTTTATTATCTTTCCGTCACTTATGCGGATTATCCTGTCACCGTAGCTTGCGAGGTTATTGTCATGTGTGACCATGACCATGGTCTGGTTCTTTTCACGGCTTATCTTCTGTATCAGCTTAAGCACTTCCATGGTGGTCCTGGAATCAAGGTTTCCGGTAGGCTCATCCGCAAAGACTATCTCCGGATTCACTACCAGTGCTCTTGCGATACCTACTCTCTGCTGCTGGCCGCCGGACATCTGCCCGGGTCTGTGGTCCATGTATTTGCTCAGTCCCACCAGCTTAAGCATCTCGATGGCACGCTCTTTCCGCTCTTTCCGTCCCACTCCCTGGAATATCAGCGGCATTGCCACATTTTCAATGGCATCCATATTCGGCATCAGATTGTAAGACTGGAAGATGAAGCCCACATGCTCCTGTCTGAACTGCACCAGCTGGCTTTCGTTCTTTTTCTCTATATGTTCTCCCGCGATCACTACCTCGCCTTTTGTGGGTTTCTCAAGCCCCGCGAGCATGTTTAAAAGCGTGGACTTACCTGAACCGGATGTACCCACGATACAGCAGAACTCTCCGCGGCGGATCGTAAAATCCACCCCGTTAAGAGCCCTCACTTTATTGGTTCCTATGGTATAAATCTTATAGAGATCCTTTACTTTAATAACCGAGTTGTCCATGAGTAATAGCTTAACATAAATGAAAGTAAAGTCAACCCTAAAACAGCAAGATGTGCCGGATTGTATTTGTCTTTATTCAAGATATGGTGTCAGAACTCGCCGTACAGACTCCCCCTGTCTCCGAGGTTTATAAGCCGCCTGCAGGTAGCCGTATAGTTATTTCTCCTGCCCGACAGCAACAGGTATTCCAGATCTTTCCTTACAGCCGTATCTCTCAGAAGATCCGCAAGGTAAGGCGCATAACGTTTTCCCGCGCCCGCCTTTACTTCCTCTATAAAATCATCAATCGTATGCCTGCCGGCATAGGAACGTCCTATCGAATCCGTGGCAGCATCCAGCCCATCCGCACAGGCTACCAGACTGATCACCGTATTTGCAGGCAGGCTGTCAAAAGCCGCTCCCGCAGGGTAGCCGCCGCTTCCGTCATACCAGACATGATGGCAGCGCGCCACATCGGCATAGCCTTTAGTGGACTCATTGGCCGCAAGGATCTCAGCCCCCTGTACGGGATGATTGCGGATGAGCTCAAACTCTCCCTCCGTAAGTCCCCTTCCGTAGGTCATTATCGTATCTATCACAAATATCTTCCCTATGTCGTGCAGAAGTCCCGCATGGTAAACATAGGAAAGCACTGCCGTCCTGTCGCCGGACATCGGCAGCTCATCAAAAAGCCCGGGCTCCCGCCTGTACAGATGTCCCGCCAGGCATCTTGCTATCTGTCCCACCATCACGCTGTGGACATAGGTGGACGGATGCAGTGCCGCAAGACAGTTCACACACATTTCCCCGAAGCTCATTACTCCCGGCATTTCCCTGTAGTTACACAGAAACGCCGTGATATATTCCAGTATATAACATAGGGAATCACTGCCGGAGGCGTGATATATGTAGCTTATCACGTCATTTATCAGATGTCTTAATCTGTACTGGTCCCGTTCGCAGATATAATCCTTATCCAGGGAAAGCAGGTATTCGACCGGAAGCATCAGGTTCACGACCATTCCCTGCAGTCCGTACTCCCCCGCATCCCTTTTGGCATAAAGAGCCAGCATCTGCTCATGATATTCTTCCACAGCGCAGGCTCCGCTCTCATAAGCAGCCCGCAGGGCCACGAACTGTGCCTCCATAGCCGGCATCACTTCGGAAAAGACATCGGGTGCAGTCTCCCACAGCTTCATCATATCCAGCGAATCCCTGTATACCCCGTCAAGTATATGAGCAGGAAATCTTCTCGCATTATGGTATTCCGGCAATATCACGATATAGTAATAGGTCGCCATACGGTGTCTGTCCCAGTCATAATCGCCGACCGCATCCCTGTACACTGCATCATCAGCCAGCTCAAGACTCTTCTTAAGTATGGCGTAGACCTCTTCACACTGCTGCGCCGTCATTTCCGCTCCCTGCCAGAGTACGGTATGATATCTGCAGTTTAGGAGCACACTCTTTCTGCATTCATCATCCGGCAGTGCCCAAAACGCCTCTTTTTCCATGAATACGGCCATACGTTCCCAGGCCTTGAGTCCTCTTTTCCTGAAGTTTTCCGCATGAGTACTGTTACCTGTCAGTCTTCCCGTTATGCTTATCATCGTATAACAGATCATGATCTCACGGTCAAGCTGACGTATGATACAGGCCGTATCCCCTGTATTTTCTGCCTTTTTCAAAAGTTCGCGGGATATTACCGATAGTATGGACGGATCGAGATTGTTAAGTTCATAGGCATCCAGCAGTTCATCGCAGAACCCGTCCAGTTCCCCTATCTCTTCCACACTCATCGGCTCATCAGCGGAAAGCCGTTCTTTCAGCCCCGCAAGTATGCTTCCATTCTGCTCGGACAGCCTGCCTATGACAATAAAATTATCTCCGAGGACCGTTCCGTAGTCCTCGGCATCCTGCAGCTCCGAAGGGACCGGAGCGGACAGGCGCCTTATCTCAGCTATGTTTTTTACATACTGCTTCAGTTCTTCTTTCAGCATCACAACACACTCTTCAATAACAGGAACGTATTCTGGTAATTCTCACGGCGTACGTTTTCCAGTATATGCACCACTTCCGTCTGTGCCTTTGTATCTTCCAGACAGGCTGCGACTGCAGGCGAATACCTGCTGCCGGCGCCGTCGATTATCTCTTTTATGATCTCTGCCGGCCGCTTGCCGCCGGTGTAGCTGCGTCCCACCCTGTCGGTCGCGGCATCCATGCAGTCTGCGGCAGCCACTATATCCGTAAGTATCTTGTCTTCCGGATCAGCTGCATCATACTCTTCCGGATACCCCCTCGTGTTGTCATACCACTTGTGATGTCCCAGTGCCACGCGGCTGTAGCGTGCCGTGGACGGATACTTTGCCAGCAGCATCTCGCCCACACGCGGATGATGCTTAAGCAGTGCAAACTCACTGTCCAGAAGTTTCCTTCCGTATACAAAGACGGTATCTATCATGGGTATCTTTCCGAAATCATGACACAGCGCCGCTCCGTAACACAGTTCCGTAAGGCTCTCCGCATTGTCCCGCACTTCATCTTCATCTCTGTAACCGTTTATGCCGATGAAAACAGAGGGATCTAGGCGCAGCATATGTCTGCAGATACAGCGCGCCAGTTCGCCCACCAGCATGGAATGTATATAGGTGGGAGGATGCAGCGTTGCCATTGTGTAAAGCCCCATCTGCTTAAAGCTCATACCTCCCTCGATCTCCACAAAATGGTAGATGATCTCACCGAAGTATTCCAGAAGCAGTGAGAAGGAATCATTATTTGTGGCATGAAGGATATAGCTTATCACCCACTGGTACAATTCTTCCAGCTCACTCTTTTCCTCCGCACTGTAGCTTTCCTGTCCTTCGTAGGTGAGCAGCAGCTCAAGCGGTGCATCGAGGCTTTGGAATACGGAATAAAAATCATAGTGATACGTTCTGTTTTCCAGATATATCTCACGCATCTTTTCACGGTACTGCGCCTTTGTGATCAGCCCTGCATGGTAAGCGGTCCTCTGCTGCATCAGGCGTATATTTGCAAGCGGAAGTATATCCGCGCACTTTTCGGGATCCGTTTTCCATAAGCCTTCAAGTATGCCAAGCCATTCTGTGATCTTGCTGCACTGTTCCTTCGTAAATTTCCGCAGATTTCCGCACTCCGTACTCTGCCCCATATACTCGATACATCTGATCCTGTGATAAAGCCAGTCATATCCTTCGGTATTCTCTGTATAGAACGGGTCATCCGCAAGCTCATAAGACGCAGCCAGCCCCTTGAGGAATTTCTCATTTACTCCCGGAGTCATATAATCCGTCTCATAGAAGAAAAGTGCATAACGTGAGTTTATGAGCACTGCCTGTCTGCTCTCATCATCCAGTTTAAGATATCTGTTCTTATCCAGAAAGCTCCATATCTCTTCGGCAGCACCCAGTCCTTCCTCTCGGTAGATCCAGGTCATTTCCTCCGCCGTCTTCATGCGCTTGGCCTGATGCATCATCTCATAACAGGAAGCAATATGATTATGCAGTCTCAATACCAGTTCCCCGATATTGCCGCGTATCCTCGCATCCTGCAGAAGCCTTCCGGACAGGCGGTATACCAGCCCCTGGTCTATGTCTCCCAGGTCCATTCCCTTCTGCAGATCGTCGCAGAAACGCTTCAGGCTCGCCACTTCTTTTGCAGAGAGTTTCCGCCCCTGCTCCAGCAGCGGATAAACATGTCTCTCCAGTATGCGTTTATTCTCGGTCGCCAGCATTCCGATCTCCTGGAAATGCTGTTTTAAGAGTATCCCGTACTCGGCGGGATCGCCTATATCTTCGAGCTGCGGTGCTGACAGTTCGCGTATGCGGGCAGTGCGGAGTATAAAGCTTTCAAGTACCGCATCAACATCCTGCTTCTGCGTATTCCTTACGTCATTCAGAAGCAGGTAGGTATTGCGGTAGCTGTCTTCGGTTCCCTGCCCCAGCAGAAATTCCAGATCCCGCATGAAATCAGGCAGATCAAAAAGCTTTGCAAGACAGGGCGAATAGCTGTCACCGCTGCCTTCCTGTATCTCTTTCTTAACGTCTCTTGCGACCTCTCCCGCATCATCCACGCCGAACCTTATGGTCACCATGCCCTCTATGGCGGCAGCCATTCTGCATATGAGCGCATACATCTTTGTACTCTCATCGCCGTTCGTGGAGTCGAGTATCTGTCTGCGGCTCAGATCATGCGCTGCCGTGATCTGAGCATACTCCACTGTGGAAGCATGCTTCCCGAGAAGATCGGCTCCTATGGCAGGATGCATATCTATCGCTTCCTGCTCGGGCCATATTCTGTCACGCCCGTATATTATCACGGTATCCATGACCGGTATCTTGCCGACATCCAGATAGAGTGCTGCATTATAGACTTTATTCAAAAGAAATATCTTTTTTTCCTTTATCTCTTCAATACTGCAAAGACCTTCTATCCCCAGCAGTTCCTCCGGTGTGGATCTTATCAGATGTGTCATTATGCATTTTGCCAGAGCTGCCATCTGAATGGAGTGAAAATATGCCGGCGGATTGAGTGCGGCAAGGATCTGCAGCACCATATCGGAAAAATCATATTCTCCGGGCAGTTCCAGAAATCTCTCAAGAAATGCATTAAGATACTCCAGCATGAAGGAATATGCTTCATTCACTTTTGAACTGAGTATATAATTGGTTATCCAGCGGTATACTCCCTGCAGCATGTCCCTTACGGGCTCTCCCGGGATATTGACTCCGATGGTCGCCAGATATTCTGTGGGAAGAAACAGATTGGCCAGTACCGAATACATGTCGTACCCGTCGTTTGCATAACGTGTGTAAAGTCTTATCAGATCCCTGCGGTATTCCCTGATATCCTTCCTTCCGGAATAATAGGCATTGCGGCTGTAGATTAGTTCCATGTGGATACGGGGGAGGCATTCCTCTCCCTTCACTTCATCCTCTTCCCACAGTTCTTTCATCTCATCCATATAATCCATGATGATGCGGCACTGTGCGGGAGTCATGTACCAGCGGTTTCCGTTTTCGGTCAGCTGTCCCATATGTTCGAACGTCCGCAGTTTATGCCTTCTCCAGTCCATGCCGGGTGAATGAGCGATATACCATGGGTCCTCAGCCTGCTTCAGGCTGTCTATCAGCCCCTGCAGTCTTATATCGTTGGTCTTCTCATCTGTTGTGTACCAGGTATCATAAAGAGCAAGATAAAAACGCGAACCCGCAAGAACCGCGCCCCTTCCCTCTTCGGTGCACAGCTTCCGATAGTTCTCATGTTCCAGATAGCGGAGCAGTATCTTAGCCGCCTTTAATCCGTCGTTTTTATAGAATTCGGTCAGTTCCCTTGAAGTGCGTATCCTGTTGAAACGGTTGAGATTGCTGTAACAGGCTCCGATGTGCCGGTTAAGGCTTATCACCGTTCTGTCATCATCTCCGCACAGCAGGGCATCCTGCATAAGCCTCCTGCTCGCACGGTAGAGAAGTGTCAGATCCAGATCTTCTTCCGGCCACTGTCTGAGCAGCTGTCTGCACAGCCATTCAAGCCCTTCGACTTCATTGGGCGTGAGTCTTTCTTCACTTTCAAATATGGGGAAAACGCTTTCGTTTAAGATACTGATGTTCTCGTTCCTGATCTTCATCAGACTGCGAAGATTCTTTCTGAGCACACGGCTGTAACCTTCGCCGTTACCTATCTCTTCCACTCTGGGCTGCGAAAGTCTCCTTGCCTCGATCAGTCCGTTGACCAGACTTTTCAGTTCGGTTTTCAGCTCTTTCCGATCAGGATACATACAGCTATTATATTATATTCCGGTACCGAAAACAATCATTCAGCTGTCTTTCTTTCCGTACTTTTTCATGAGTTCATAAACCTCACGTGCGACAGCCATTTCCAGTTCGCGCGCGGACATACGTCTGCAGTTACTGCCCCAGGCCACTGTCTGTTCCAGACGGTCCGAAGTTGCGACTGTCATGTCCTTTTTCTTTCCGTACTTTGCTGCCAGTCCTTCTATATACGCATCGGCAGTCTCGCCTTCAGCCGTGTATACCACTTTCAGATTAGGCAGATCCAGGGTACTCCTGCCACGTCCTTTTACCCTGTATGCATCGAATACCAGTATCACCTCGCTCCCTATGGCTCCCTGGTAATTTGACATTATATCAATGAGTTTATCCCTTGCGCTGTCCAGATTCTTCGGCGCCAGGCTTTTCAGCTCTTCCCAGGCATAGATGATATTGTATCCGTCAACCACGAGAAGCTTCTCTTTTTTCTCCGTGGGATTATATCTGTAATCGGAATAGGCTTCGTCAAAATCCATGCTCTTCGGTCTCTTCTTATCTTCCCTGCCGTAGCCCATCCTTTTCTCTCTCTCCGCGTTCACGTCACTGCCGCTGTTGGAATAAAACGTACGGTTCAGTATGTTATCGACTTCATCGTTGCCTATGCTGCCCGGCTCCTTCGTATCATGTCCGCGCCGCTTTGCATTGAAGGCCGTTGCTTCATCATCGTGAAAAACATTACTCTCCGAGAACGGATTGTATTCACTTTCCACATGCATATAGTCTCGCACCTGATCCCAGGGTACCACAAAGCCCGAACCATGGGCGCAGAATACGGAATCGGGAGTGTTACGCAGATCCGCCTCCGGAAGATAAGCGCTTTTTTCTATTACTTCCTCTGCATTGTGACAGAGGCCGTAACCCGCAGGGCTTAAGGCTATACGCCCCATACCTCCGCTGTAGGCAACGAGATCCTTTGCATAATTGCGTATGACGCTGACCGGCGCAGTTCCCGTCAGCACGGCCTCTTCGCCGTTTATCTCAGGCGCTTCGCTTTTACCGCTCATATTCTCGATATCCGTCATCGCGCGTCCCAGGTTAGCTGACGGCAGCTCCATGCGGAAAGCATAATACGGCTCCAGCAGTATGCTCTCCGCCTGCATCAGTCCCTGTCTCACGGCACGGTAAGTAGCCTGGCGGAAATCACCGCCTTCAGTATGCTTCGGATGCGCACGGCCCGTCAGTATGCTGATACGCATATCAGTTACCGGACTGCCCGTCAGCACACCCTTATGTATCTTTTCCTGCAGATGAGTACGTATCAGTCTCTGCCAGTTTTTATCAAGTATGTCCTCGCTGCATAGTGTCCCGAAAGAGAGCCCGCTCCCGCGCTCCGCAGGTTCCAGCAGGAGATGTACTTCCGCATAATGTCTTAAGGGTTCGAAATGTCCTATGCCTTCAACCGGCGCTGCTATGGTTTCTTTGTAAAGCACGGAGCCTTCACCGAAGCTCACGCTTATGCCGAAGCGGTCCTGCACGGACCTTTTCAGCACCTCCAGCTGTACCTCTCCCATTACTCCCAGCAGTATCTCCTTTCTTCCGCTCTCTTCATCATTGTATATCTTAAGCTGCGGTTCCTCTTCCTCGAGTATCCGAAGCTTTGACAGCAGCACCGAAGTATCCGTCCCGTCATCAGCAGCTGCGGCATAGCAGAGGACCGGCTCCAAAAGTATCGGATTGCTCCCGTTTAAGCTGCCCAGTCCCATTCCTGTCTTTGTAAAATTCAGTCCTGTCACGGCGCAGATACGCCCTGCTTCCAGTTCCGTGACCGTTTCATATTTCCCGCCCGAATATATACGTATCTGGTTTATCTTTTCCTCGCCTATGATATCGCGGCTCTTCAGCACTCCTCCGAGTATCTTCATATGCGTGAGCCTGTTGCCCTGGGCATCCCGGCTTATCTTGAACACTCTGGCCGCAAATCCGCCGTCGTATCGTTTTACCGGCGCATATGCTTTAATCGCACGCAGCAGCTCATCGATCCCCTCCAGTTTCAGTGCCGATCCGAAAAATACCGGAAACAGTTTTCTCTTTTCCAGAAGTCCCGCTATGACCTTACTGTCTATGGCGGTTTTTCCTTCAAGATATTCTTCCGTCAGCTTTTCATCACATACTGCTACAGCTTCTTCATCTTCGGAAGTAAAGCCCGTAAACGCACGGCTGAAATCCACACAGCATTCACCAAGCCTTTGTTTAAGTTCTTTCAGAACTGCCTCTTTATCAGCTCCCGGCTGATCCATCTTGTTCACAAAAATGATCGCAGGTATGCCATACTCTCTGAGGAGTGACCACAGAGTCAGCGTATGCCCTTTAACACCGTCAGCCGCACTGACCAGAAGCAGGCACAGATCCAGCACCTGCAGCACGCACTCGGCCTCTGCAGAAAAATCCACGTGCCCCGGCGTATCCAGCAGCGTGATCCCCAGATCTTCACAGCAAAATTCCGCCTGCTTGGAGTAAATGGTTATACCACGCTCCCTCTCCTGCACATCAGTATCAAGAAAGCTGTCGCGTGAATCCACACGCCCCAGTTTCCTCAGGGTATTTGTCTTGTACAGCAGCGCCTCGGTAAGAGTGGTCTTGCCTGCATCCACGTGTGCAAGTATGCCTATATTGATATGTCTGTTGCTTATCTCCATAACATTTATCCCTGTATCTGCCTCTGCCGGCTGTCCCGGCATTCCTGCGTTTTCATACCGATTTTATATAAACAGGGGCGGAACTGTCAATGACCGTTCCGCCCCTTCTCTTTAAGCTCCGGCTGCAGCTTACAGTACCTGCGCCGTTCTGAGTGTGCAGTATCTGTACTCGCCTTCATAATAGGTGTCGAATACCCCGACTACCGTTACGTCCTCCCCTTCTCCCGGGCAGAGTTCCGGCTTGTCGGTTTCAAACTCTATACCCTGCGCACAGCAGGCCGTGGCGTCCTTTATTATGCAGGCACGGTACTCCTTCCCGCTCCCGGGATCGGTGTATAAACTGTATGCCCCCTCCATCTTCACAGTCTTTCCGATATAGTCATCAGGCATTGTCATCATATTGCTCACTTCCGAAAAGATCATTGTTGAAGACATGATCGTCAGATCCACATCGATATTTCCCGTATCGCTGACAGACTCTGTTTCTGTTTCTGTCTCCGGATCCTGATCCTGCTCAGCCTCCGCTGCAGGCTCAGCCTCTGCAGCAGGTACAGCCTCCAATGCCGGCTCAGTTCCGCTGCCTGTATCCGCAGCATCTTCCGCTCCGCTCAGTTCCTCCTCCATACGCTCCTTTAGCACGTCTTCCACAGCTGCGGGCTTATCCGTCCTCACCGGCGCTGTCTGCGGACCTCCGCTGCATGCAGCCAGAACAGCGACAAGCGGAATACTTACTATGTATGATAATATCCTTTTCTTCATCTTTTTCCTCCGATCAGCTTTCCTAAGAACATACAGGCCAGGAATACCAATGCATCCGTTGCCACTATGGTAGAGCCTACAGGCGTACCCGACAAAAGCGATATGAGCATACCCGCCAGCGTGGCTGCGACAGACAGCACCGTCGAGCATAGGGTTACAGCCCTGAAGCTCTTAAAAAGACGCATGGCCGAAAGTGCCGGAAATATGACCAGTGCCGAGATCAGCAGCGAGCCGACCAGATTCATTGCCAGCACGATGATGACTGCCGTTATCACGGCGATCACCAGATTGTACGCTCCCACATTGGTTCCGCAGGCTCCCGCGAAATCCTCATCAAAGGTCACAGCAAAGAGTTTGTTGTAAAAAAGCACAAAGACCACGATCACGATTATCGATAAGCCCAGACATACCAGCACCTCCGCAGTCGTCAGCGTCAATATCGAAGTAGAACCGAACAGCGTACTGCATACATCTCCGCTTAAGTTGCTCGATGTCGAGAAGATATTCATTATCAGGTAGCCAAAAGCCAATGTGCCTACCGATATCATCGCTATTGCCGCATCGCCTTTTATCAGTGTATTCTGTCCGGTACGGAGCAGAAGCACTGCACAGATCACGGTTACCGGCATTACCAGGAGCATGTTGTCCGAAAGATTCAGCACTGCTGCTACAGCCATGGCCCCGAAGGCTACGTGTGAAAGTCCGTCCCCTATATACGAAAAACGCTTAAGCACCAGTGTCACTCCCAGCAGTGATGAACACAGAGCTATCAGTACACCTACTATCAGCGCATACTGTACAAAGGGTCTGGAAAGGTACGTCATCAGCTTATCCATGTGTTTCACCTCTCTTAACGGAAAAGACTTTTTTTACCGTTTACGGATGCGTGCATCCCCAGAAAAGCCTTTCCTTCCCCGCTTCCGGCATATTCTTCTCCTGTTCCGAAAAATACGCTGTTTCCTATATGAAGTATATGACTTGCATAACGCAGGGCTGCCTCGATATCATGTGTGATCTGGATTATGGTCATCCCTTCCTTATTAAGCTCAGTTATCAGCTCATACATATCTTCTGTCACTTTGGGATCAAGTCCTGCTACAGGTTCATCGAGGAGCAGCAGCTTCTGCGAAGCCAGGAGCGCCCTTGCCAGCAATACCCTCTGCTGCTGGCCTCCGGACAGTTCACGATAACAGCGGTCCCTAAATTCTGTTATACCGAGCTTTTCCATACTCTCTTCAGCCTGTCTTTTTTCCGACCTGTTATAAAAAGGCCGCAAACCGCAGTGAGACTGGCAGCCTGAAAGCACTATCTCGTATACCGATGCGGGGAAATCCCTCTGCACCTGTGTCTGCTGTGGCAGATAACCTATCTCATTCTGTTTCAATCCGCTAAATGCGATCTGCCCGCCGGTGGCAGGGCGCAGGCCAAGCAGCGTCTTTACCAGTGTGCTCTTGCCTGCGCCGTTTTCACCGACTATGCAGAGATAGTCTCCTTCTTTTACGGTAAAGTTCAGGTCTTCTATTATATTGTGCGAATCATACCCTAAAGAGAGATGCTCTACCCTGATCAGTTCCATAAAACTTCCTTTATTTCAATGCTTCCTTCAATATTTCCAGGTTTCCTTCCATCAATGCAAGATAGTCTGCGCCCGCTTCAACGTTTTTGGCCGTTACGGACTGCAGCGAATCAAGCTTCAGTATTCTTGCATTTTTTGCTTCTGTATTGTCTATTATCGTCTGTGCTATACGGCCGTCACCGCTTTCTATGACCAGCACATTGTTAAGTCCCAGCTCATCAACCTTCTGTGCCAGGAACATAATGGTCTCAAAGCTTGCTTCCGTCTCTGCCGAACAGCCCACAAAGGCCGCATAATAATCCAGGCCGTAATCATCTGTCATATAACGGAAAGGAAAGCGGTCTCCGAAAAGCAGGGTTTTCGAACTTCCCTGTGATACCGCCTCGCTGTATTTTCTGTCCAGTTCATCAAGCTTTGCAGTATAGGCATCGACATTTGCCTTATATTCCGCAGCATGACCCGGATCGGCTTTGCTTAGGGCATCGGCAAGTATCCTGCAGGAAGCAGCGGCATTCTTTAAGGACAGCCATATATGTTCATCATATTCCGGTCCTTCTTCTTCACCTTCTTCTTCGCCTTCTTCCTCTTCCTCTTCGCCCTGCATGCCTTCGACCAGTTCCTCTTCCTTTACGGCATCACCGAGCGATTCAAGCAGGTTTACAACTACCATGTCCTTATTTGCAGCTTCCTTAAGCGCATCCTTAACCCATGAATCCGACTCTCCGCCTATATATACAAAGACATCACAGGTTGATATATGAAGTATATCCTCTGCCGAAGGCTGGAAACTGTGCAGATCCACACCGCTGTCGATCAGCAGCTCAAGTTCGCAATCAGTATTGTTTTCGCCTATTATATTTTTAACCCAGTCATACTCGGGAAATATGGTCGTGACCACATGAAGCTTTTCGCCCTTCTCTGCATTTACAGTATCTGTACCGCAGGCGGACAGACATAAAAGCATGATAAGCATCATGCCGATAGTTTTAATCTTTTTTCTCATAAATTTTAATACACCTCCGTAACAAAAGTTAAAACGGGCATTAAAAGCAGACCGTCCCTGCTTTAATGCTCTGCCGCTCTGTCCACGAAGATCTTTCAATTATTGAGGCGAACTTTATGCTCTCTTAATAATGCTTTGGGATATAAGGAATCGAAAAAGTATATCAGGCAGGGTGCCACCATCGAGAATACTACTACTATAGCTATAGCCGGGCTGCTGCCGACCTCATTCAGATGCTTCTCGCACATCTGCAGGCATGCACAGATCGCACAGTCATCATCTTCACAGTGATGACCTGCTTCAGCCACAATAAAGACAACAGAGATCATCATGCATAAAACCAGCATGATCCCCACTATCTTCCTTATACATCTTATCAGCTTTGTATCCTCAGAAGCTTTCATCTTTCCATTTCCAAAAAAACGCCACAATGAAGAAGATAAATCAGCCGCAGGGATTTGTCAAGCCACTGCGAAAAAAATGCTTGACATTTAAAACCGATATGGTAAAATAATCGATGTTGCAGTGCGGGTGTAGTTCAATGGTAGAATGTCAGCCTTCCAAGCTGAATACGGGGGTCCGATTCCCCTCACCCGCTGCCTGAAAGCCTTGTAAATCAAGGCTTTTTTTCTTGCTTGATTTCCCTTTCCTTTGCCGTACTTCCGCTATATACCTCCCAAAGCAATGATTTCCGGACTTTCTTTCATTTCCATCGCCCTCCATTTTGAACAATACTCACCACCGTCCAAATAACTGATCTTTTTTTGTATTTGACAAAATAGACCACCTTATTTTGTCAAAATATGAATTTATGACCGGCTGTATAGGATGTAAAATGACTGTATAAGGCAGCAAATTCATGTTAACAGATTAGCGGATGAACGGAGGTATACTCATGGCAAAAAAGGTTAGAACAAGAAGGAGAGTGTAGATTATGACGTTACTTGGTAATCTGATCTGGATCATATGCGGTGGACTGCTCAGCGCTATCGGATGGCTGATCGTCGGCCTGCTCTGGTGTATAACAGTTGTAGGAATACCGGTCGGAGTACAATGCTTTAAGATGGCCTGCCTGTCCCTGAACCCGTTTGGCAGAGAGGTAAGATATGAAGGTGGAGCGGGATCGTTTCTGCTGAATATCATATGGTTCTTTGCCGGCGGATCAGAACTTGCATTAGGGAATGCCGTGATAGGATTACTGTTATGTATAACAGTTATTGGCATTCCGTTTGGAAAACAGTTCTTTAAGATCGCCAAGCTGGCACTGTGCCCGTTTGGAGCCGTGATAAAGCGTATATAATGATCATTACAGGTTTTGTATAATGGGAAGTATTTGGGGGGTGATAAATCATGAAGATGCATTTTATCTCAAGCTTGTGCAGGGGTGGCGGCCTTATCGGTGGTATTCTTATTGCAGGAGATGAAGGACTGACTTATAAGACCAATAAGCTGACGATCCCTTCCGAGTATAGGAATCTGGAAATGAAGTATTCAGACATCAGCGGGATCTCAAAAGGATGGCTGTTTATCCTTCCGGTAGTTTCTGTTGATATGAGTAGTGGTGAAAGCTATAAGTTCTTTGTAATCGGACGAAACCGACTATATGAGATCTTAAACAGATCACGCCGTAGTTGAATTTCGCAGAGATCTAAAGGGCAGCCATAACAGACTGCCCTTTCCGTTCTTTACCGCTTATTTCTACGGCGTCTCGCATCTCTCCTTACTCATTGCCGGTGCTGCAAGAATGACCGTATTCCTGATAAACGCCAATGCTGCTACCGGAGCGACCAGGATAATGCTCCGGATCATTTTGTGATCTCCACTCCGCTCCTGCTTCCCTTGAAGTTCTGTCCTTCAAGAGCTGTTATCTCCGCTTTCTTTGCTGCGGGATCGGTCAGCTTGACCGTGAAGCTCTTTGCTATCTTCTTTCCGCTGAAAGTATAAGTCTTTGCTTTTTTCTTTCCCGGGATCTTTACCTTAATCTTTAAGCTCTTGATCTTCTTGATGCTTCCGTCGTCATTGATCTGCAGCTCGCCGTTCTTGAATGCGGCCTTTATGCTTACACTCTCTACGGCATTGGCATCGTTTAAGTCTACGGGTACGATGTCGAACTCATAATGATGAGCTTTGAACTCTTTGTTGATATCCTTTATCAGCGTCTCAAGTGCTTTCTTGTCCTTGCCCTTAATCTTGGCTTTCTTGCATACCTTGCTGTTTAATGAGAGCTTTACATAGAAGCTGCCCTTCTCTCCTACCTTCTTTTTCTTACCGATCACATAGCTTACTTTGATGAGCTTGCTGAGGTCTGCGTCTTTGTTAAGTGCAGCTATTGCATTCTCAAGGCCTTCGATCTTTACCTTTGCTATCTCGCCGTTCTGTGCAAGCACTGCAAGCTGTGCAAGAGTTATCTTGCTGCCCGTCCAGTTGAC
>JAIKYA010000184.1 GCA_024683645.1 Lachnospiraceae bacterium | reverse complement strand
AAGCCAGGTATCGATCTGATCCAGCGCTGTCTTTCTGTCAGTGATAATGGTATCCTTCTTTGGCAGCCTGAACAGCTCACTTGAGTAGAATCCGCCGTCTCTGTATTCGGGATCAAACACATAATACCTGCTCTCTACCTGCTTATAATCCTTAGCATCAGCGATAACCACGCCGATCGACATCACTTCATCGCCCCAGGTAGTTTCCGTATCTATTACAGCTATATTGCTCATGTTAACTTTTTCCTTCCAAGTACAGATTTAAGGTATAATTACGGGCACTTACCGCCTTTCCCGAAGGACTGTAATACTTATCAAGCCGGTGTTTAGTAATGGTCTTCGCCACAGCATTCAAAAATGCAGTCTTATCCGGTACTGATGCTCTGTTATCTCAAACTTAATATCTCCTGCCATTTAATGTCTCCTTTATTGCCAACACATGGTAAAATTATACCATTTCAGCCCTTTTACCGCAATAATTCCTTGGTGATTGTGCACAATCACACAATAATAATATTCTCATGAACAGTTACAGCTTATACCGCCACCCTCTTCCGGCGCCTGCTCCTTCTTAACACCCTCATATATCAGCTTAAGCTCTTCTTCCGGTACTCTCGGGAACAGCCCCTGCAGAGCTTCCATCTCAAGGCCGCTTAATATCATCGTCTCTATCGCACGCCTGTCCTGATTGTTTATCGCAGCCATGTTCATCACCTCCTCATATCCGGCAGCTTATCTACGCCGGTCTTCTTCTCGGCTCTCCGCAGTATCCCCAGGTCTCCTTTACAACCTCACCGCTTGCAAGTATCTCCTTAATGCATACTCTGACAGCTTCTTCAGGAGCCACCTGCTCTCCTGTCTCATTATAATACGTTATCTCCGTATAATCTCCTCTGTTTTTATTGCCGTTAAACAGCTTTACATAGCCTGTCATCATTCTTCATCTCCTTATTATCAGTAACTTAATCCATCGCTCTTACATTGTTTATAGTACGGACAGACAGGGCAGAAACATCTGCAGCCCCGCCGCCTGTTATCCATGCTTTTCCATATCCGGAAGATCAGTTTCTTCATTCTGCTCCTTCCTGCTTCAATTATCATCATCAAACGGATCCAGTGGCAGCTGGCTTAAATCTATAGTATCTGTTGTCATGGCATATCCTCCTGTTCTGCTTCTGTATCCTGCTTTCTGAATGGATAATGATGACAGAGCTGATGACAGAGCGGGCATTATGCATACTTAATAAAACTTTATTCACAAAAAACTATTGTATATCGTATCGATATACATTATAATACATATAAATCTTATGAAAGAAGGTGAAGCAAATGGCAAAAACCGCTAATGTACTTGCCCGTATTGAACCCGAAGTAAAAGAAGAAGCTGAAAGCATTTTAAACCAGATCGGAGTACCTTCGTCTGTAGTTATAAATATGCTTTATAAACAGATCATTTATACTAGAGGGATACCCTTTGCCCTGACGCTAAATCACGAACCGGTTTCCCGTGAAGAAATGACAGACCGGGAATTTGATTCTATGACCGAAACAGGTCTGGCACAGGCAAAAGCCGGTAAGGGGCGTTCAACCTCCGATGTCGCTAAAAGCATTAAGAAAAAAAAGGGAAAAGAGACCAGAAGAAATTCTTAGCTTCGTTAAATGAACAATCATAATAGGCATACGCCATCAGCTCCCTCTTCTATCAGATGGAGCTGTTTTTTCGTTTATAGTTCATCCCCGGCTATCATGAACTGCGCCGTAAGCGGATATGCCGGGATCATTACATTGGGATCGATTCTGCTACTGTCCGTCAATATTTTGGTGATCCTGTAAGTTCCGGGAGACAGTTTTCCATACAGCCATTCCCAGTTTGTTTCTATCTCCGCTTCGCCTTCCGCAGGCATGGTATATCCTATAACGTTGAAGCCCCAGTCTTCAATGATGGTCGGCACATCTTCCCAGATATCCCCATTAAGCACCTCAAGATGATATCCTTCCCCGTAGATCAGCTCTCCGCAGTCACGCTTATCATACTGTGTAAAATGTACAGTCAGACCTGTCGGCGTCACATGGGATACTCTCATCTGCACCGCTATCGTATCGTCATATGATCCCGGATTGGACTGTCCTACACCTCCCTCATTTTTTTCTTCATCAAACTGCATTGTATCCAATATCGCAAGCGCTTCACCCCACATTTCATCAGTCCAGGTGTCGCAGTCCGTGTGCTGGGCAACGATATCAATCTGCGCCGTATCCGTTTTAAAAATGATGAAATCCCAGTGGGGGTGTGAGTCATATGTACCCATGTACGCCTCAACACCTGCAAGAGTCGTTTCCTCCTCTTCAAGCCCCGTTCCGCATACCCCAAAGCTGTCCGAACAGAAAAGCTCTATCTGTCCTTCGCTTACACCCTCTGGCTTCAGTATCAGGCCATATAAACCATACATCATCTTATCACTGTCAACAGGCGCCGCTTCAGCTGTCCATGTTTTTGGAAGGATAACGGATATCTCACCGTAAGGGCCGCCTGCCGTAACACGATCCTCATTTACAATATCATCAGGTATATCCGTATCACGCCTGCCGGGATACTCTGCCACAGAAATGCTTGATATACCGCTAAATGATGCAGGATATGTTTCATTTACGGATCCGCTGTATATTACTTCAAGCCACATACCCACTTCCGGCTTTATATCATCACTGAGTCGGTCTTTCGGTATAGAAAAAGCATCAGAAGAATTAAGCTCCCAAGATCCATCTTCAGGCTTTACCAGGATAGTATTACCGTCAATCTTAGTGATCTCTGCAATAACCCTTACATGCTCCGGCTCAGTATCTTCCGGTACATCCTGTATAATGCCATCTTTTTCCGCCACTATAGTGTTTTCTGTATTATTGCCACAACCTGTACACAGCATGATAGCCGCCCCTATTGTCATTATAACTATTCCTGTTTTCTTCATGACCATATCCTCATAATATCCGTATGTTTGCATATATCACATATACGAATACCGCTGTCATTTTTATGGTGCTGCACAGCTTTGGGGCGTATTGACTTCTATCCCGACGGGGTGTCCGGCGTTAATCCTAAGCTTCAGGCCAAAGCCATATATACCATCAGTAAATATATAATGGTGTGTCCCGTCATCATCCTGTACTGCCATTACCTCGGCAGCGCAGATATTCATCATCGGAAATGTGATATTCCCTATAACATCCCTGTTTACGAGCTTCCTCATCTCTGATATAAGCCCCTCACGGCTCGCAGCCTTTCCGCCACCATCCTTGGAAGCATGAAGTTCATAGAAATACAGCTTAAGGCTTTCAAGGCTAAGTGACATGGGCCTGACAGAGCCAAAAAGCTCGGATACGGCAAGATACAGCGCATACTCATACTGATATGTCTTTGAGAGCGGATTCTTATAGTGTCTGTCATATCCTTTCCCGTCGGTATCAAGACTTACTTCCCTGTAGTTAGCAATTATTCTCTCTTCCATAGTTTTTCTCCTTTTGTTTAATCAGATATTTTTTTCCTCTTCCGCAGATCCCTGGCACGCTTGCTGTCTTGTAACAGGTCATGGCGCTGCTTCCCCGGAACGCTTGCTATCCCCAGGCGAAAGAGCGATATTCAGTTATCAAGGTACAAAAACACAACAAAAAAGCCGATATGTAGGGATTCAGCTTCAGGGCATAGTACGCCCGTCAACTAAATCTATACATATCGACTCTTCCTAAATTGTGTTCACCCGAAAAAGGTGAGTGTGTGAATTATATATCGGCTGATTTAGAAAGTCAATAACCCATTTGACGATTTAATTTGGGTGTGAAGTGAAAAGTTAAATTCCACTTCTAATACCTCTAAGTAGATCTTACTCTTACAGGATCTCCCCCTAAGTTCCACTTATATGTAGTTGAATTTAGTCTTACAATAGTGATTCTGGCAACCGTCCTTGAAAGGACTGG
>JAIKYA010000170.1 GCA_024683645.1 Lachnospiraceae bacterium | reverse complement strand
GAGGATACATTCTTTTTATCCTCCGGCGGTTCTTTCAGTAAGCGTAAAGATTCCGGAAACATTCTGATCTGTACACCCCTTGTAAGCGCTGTAAAATATAGCCCGGCCAGCGACATCACAATGATCAGTATCGGATAATACATTACACTGTCGATCTTATCTAAAAACGCAGTTATCATATACTCCCCCCTGCAGATCTCTTACACTAATGTTTAACTTTCTCTATATCAGCTCCCGAACAGCTTTTTCAAACTTTGGCGTCCACCACTCTTTATACCCTTCAAGAGTGGGATGAATAGGATCCGCCATAAACCTGGCGCGATCATCGCTGCTTATATCGTTAAATTCTTTATCGTTCCAAAGATCCAGGATCTCTATATTCCATTTACATGCCACTTTTTTCAGCAGCTTTACCATTTTATCATATTCTTTTGACGCATATTCGGGACTCGTATAAAACAGGATGCGACATCCCCACTTTTTTAAAACATACGCAATGATATACTCTATCGCTCCTGCAACAGTTTTCACATCAAAGGATTCCATTTCCGTATCATCGCCGACTTTTCCTAACGGCTTTTTGCAGGTGGCATCATTTGTAGATAATTGGCACACGAACAGGTTCGCTGATTCAAGCTTGATACTCTTCAGTCTGCTCACATAAGAATCCGCTCCTTCATCTACCAGCGTTGTTCCCGATACCGCTTCTTTGAAAGTCTGATAGCCGTTTCTCCTGCCAAGTTCTTCAACAAAAGAAATGCCTCCCGAAGCTTCGCCGTATGTAACAGACGATCCCAGAAATATGATCATTTTATCTTTGTTATCCCTGTGCATGTTACATACATATCCGGCATCCGGCTTCAGTTCTTCTTCCAGCCCTTCAATATGTTCTTCAAGGACAGGGAAAGGTCCCCATTCATAATCCATGAGCAGTCCAAGCGCATCTTCCTTTATGTCTGTTTCATTATCATGTGAAATGATCATCTGCTGTAAGAGTTCGATCAGTTCTTCTTTGATATCTGAAATATCCTGGCCGTAATACGGATCCATAAACCAGTCAAGACAGAATAACATACTTCTCTTGCGATCGGCATCATTGCCCAGCAGCACCTTTTTGATCGCTTCGATCCCCTGCTTTACGATAGCCCTGTCATCTTCCGTATACGTCACAAATCGGTTATTTCTCATACCATTCACCTGCTATCAGAATAGATCACCGCACCGACGGATCTCCTGTTTTACATGCACAAATATCACTTTTTTTTTTATAGCAGTTCTCTCATAAGAAAACCACAAGGTCCGTCCCCGTGGTTTTCTTCATATGCCGTATTTTTTCAGATCCACACGATCTTCGATAACTTCGATCCCATCCGCTTCCAGAAGGCTTCTTTGCACGCCTGCACCGCCAAAAACAAATTCATCCGCCAGCGCCCCTTTTGAATTAACCACACGATAACAGGGTATATTATCGGGATCGGGATTTCTGTGCAGAGCATTTCCGACAGCCCTGCACATACGTGGATTACCGGCCATCGCAGCAACCTGCGCATAAGTGGCAACCTTGCCGCGTGGTATCTTTTTTACTGCTTCATAGATCCGCTTCGTCGGCGTATCCGTCACCAGATCATAGCTCTCCGCGATCATCCGCTTTACATCCTCATCCGGAACGCTGCCATCCATGATTATGGTATTCCAGTGATCCTTGTTCTGGTGATATCCGGGGATCACGGATTTATATTTCTCTCTCCAGAAACGCCCCCACTCCGGATCCACCTTAACATTGATCCAAAGCTGCCCTTCCATCTCATATGTCCAGAGAAACGCTTTCTTACCCGGCAGGACCCGCACCAGCTGCCAGTTCTGATCATGAAAAGGCGCCTCCTGATAGGTATCCGGAAATGACAGCCCATATGTCGGATCCCGCTTCTGCTCTGAAAACATTGTGATGCTCCTTTTGTACTCACAGCTGTACCTCCGCTTCCTCTCCGGAATGTACATAGGAAAGTCTGTCTCCCATGATCTCTTTCATGATATCAAATGCATCTACCCCCGTGCAATGACAGGT
>JAIKYA010000109.1 GCA_024683645.1 Lachnospiraceae bacterium | reverse complement strand
ACTCCGGCCGGAGTCACGGAAATTATAGATTACTGTTGCCCGCAGGGCGGGGAATGTTATAAAATATAGTTTAGTGGGCTTGGGAGCGGCAGCTGCTCCCGGCAGATAAAAAGACAGTGTAAAGCAAACAACGAGTGACGGAGGGGAAAAGCAATGAAAAAAATGACAAAGAGACTGCTGGGCTTTCTTATGACGCTGGTTCTCGTATTTGGCATGCTGCCGGATATGAGCCTGTATGTGAAGGCGGCAGCTACGGATGACGATGCAGTGGAGGTTAGCTGGGGGGAAGGTGATCCGGCGGGAGCATATACGATTGCTGATAATAAACTTACGCTGAATAAGAATGTTGAAACGGTAGAAACAATCCCTACAGATATTAGCGAACTCGATCTGAACGGATATGGCATAAGATATAAAGGAACTTCTACATCTTTTGGGTTTACGAGAGGATTAACTCTTAAGGACAGTTATAGTGGTCAGGACAGGGTACATTACATTACCGTGGATGAGAACGGCAGGGGAATAAGTGTAAAGAATGAGGGTACGGAAAGTGCTACCTGTTTTAAGGTAACAGGAGGATATATTACAGGATGCACATCCCATGTGGTATATCTTGACACATTTGGTTATTTCAGAATGACCGGTGGTACTATTATAGGTAATACGTCAAATTCAGGCGGTGCAGCAATATATGTAATGCAGGGACAGATAATAATTGATGGCGGAATGATATGCCATAATGTTTCAGAAAGCGCTGGGGGAGCAATCTATGTTTCAAGTGATCTTCCCGGTTCAGGAGGTGATATTGAGTTCACTATGAACGGGGGCGAGATATGTTATAACAGATCCCTTGAAAGCGATGGCGGCGGAGTCGTTATGAATGCCGGTGATTTTGTCATGAACGGCGGAAAGATCTATGGGAATAAAGCTGAGTACGACGGTGGCGGTATATATTCAGACTACGCGAAACTGACACTTAATGGTGGTAATATCAATAATAATATTTCCGTTAAAGGAAACGGTGGTGGTGTATATTGCAGACCGGATGCTGCCTTCACGATGTTGGGGGGAACAGTAAGCGGAAACAGTTCTGCGAAAAACGGCGGAGGTATTTTTTCAAGCGGTGCTGATAAAACAATAATTCACGGAGGAATCATCACGGATAACAGTACGGACTATGGGTATCATGGAGGCGGAGTATATGGAGGAATAAGTGTTTCAGGATCGCCTGTTATTAAGGATAACCTTAGTGCCAGCGCGACCGAAAATGTTTACCTTGCCGAAGGGAATAAGATCAAACTGGACGGCGATCTCGGAAATGATGCTTATATAGGAGTTACAACAAAAACAGCCCCTTCCGATACTGATTCTGTTGATTTCCTGGATAATGCTACGGGAGATCTTACAGGCAAAATAGTAAGCGATAATGAGGAATATTCAATGGGCTTTGTGGATGGGAAAACTGTGCTCACAAACCTGCCCACCCCTAAGTTCGAAAAGGTTCCCGCAGCAAAAGGACTGGAGTTTAACGGAAGTGATCAGGCGCTGGTCGAGGCCGGAACCGTTAACCGCGGAAAGGTCCTGTATGCTCTTGGACAAAATGCGGAGACAGAGCCGGCAGCAGACAAGTATACGGAAACAGTTCCCGTGGCGAAGGATGCAGGCGATTATTACATCTGGTATAAGATAGATATCAAAACGGATAGGAAAGGTGCAGTAAAATCAACGATCGCGACCAAGGAGATAAATGACGAAAATACGAAGATCACTTTTGCTTATGAGCTTCATGAGAATGGGGAAGAGCAGGAACAGGAGATCAAGTCTGTAATAGTTGACGGTTTGGAACTGACTGCCGATACGGACTATACGATCGATGAGAGCAGCCGGTTAAAAGGCATTTATGAAGGAGATTATGAAGTAAAGATCATTGGTAAGGGAAACTATACCGGAACTGTTTTAGCAAGCTGGCTTATGGGTAAAGCCGATACAGCGCCGGTGTCCGATCAGGATTTTGATGAAAACTATGATCCTATGAACCCCGTTCCGGATTTGGACATAGATAAAATGGTGCAGACTATCTATCTCGTTGAGGGGCAGAAGTTCACATCCACCATGCTGGCGGGATGGACGGTTGATAAAGCGGATAAGAAGTATCTGACCGTAAGCAGCAAGGGTGTCGTGAAAGCAAAAAAGGCAAAGGGAAAGATCACGATACTGAATCCTGATGAGACCAAAGCAGTAAGTGTCAATATCTGTAAGCCCTTTATGGAGGAAAAGAAGTTCAAGCTGGAAGCAGGAAAGGGCAGAGCTGTCCCGTTTGCGGGAAAGAATGAGAATCTTAAGGAACGCTGGTTCTCAAGCAATCAGGACGTGGCTACGGTGGATAAAGACGGACGCGTGACCGGGATAGCAAAGGGCAAGGCGGTCATCACCGTATACGTTAACGGAAAAGCCTATAAGTGCACGGTCACCGTTACCGAGAGCAAACCGGCTGCAACACGAACGCTTCATCTTACCCAAAACGGTCCGGCAAAGAAGCTGAATATCAAGGGTGTAAAGAAGCTGCAGTGGAGTGTGAGTGATAATGATGCCGACAAGGTAAAGATAACGAAAGGTACCAGCATAAAAGGTCTTAAGGTAGGTGTGGTAAGCCTGAATGCAGTGGATAAGAAGACGGGAGAAACCTACAAGGCTACCGTCTACATTGAAGACCCTACATTAAAGATAGAAGGTATCGAAGGTGGTAAAAAGAACAAGTATACTTTGGAAATAAAACGCTTTACCATGAAGCAGATAAGGTTTGCGGAAATATATCAGGATGTGCTTTTTATCAGTAATAAGCCGGAATACGCACATGATATGGGCAACGGAGTGATCACAGCGATGAAGACCGGCACCGCCAAACTCAAAGCCAAGATCAACGGCAAGACCGTGACCATCACGGTGAACGTGACCGAGTAATAAAGGAATATACGGCGATAATGATGCAGGCGGCTATTTAAGCCGCCTGTAATATCTTTCTTCCAAGATCCGGCATTTCGTGATATAGTATATGGATATGAAAAGATTTGAAATGATAGCGCCCTGCCACTTCGGACTGGAGGCGGTGCTGAAAAGAGAGATAGACGATCTGGGATACGACGTGACCAATGTCACGGACGGCAGGGTTACTTTTGCCGGCGATCCCGAGGCCGTGGTCAGGATCAACATGTGGTCGAGGACTGCGGAGAGAGTGCTGGTAAAGATAGGCAGCTTCAAGGCAACAACTTTTGAAGAACTGTTCCAGGGGACGAAGTCGCTGCCTTTCGAGGAGTGGATACCGAAGAACGGGCGCTTCTGGGTGGCAAAAGCCGCCAGCGTTAAGAGTGCGCTCTTTGCGCCGTCCGCGATACAGTCGGTGATGAAGAAGGCCATGGTCGAGCGTATGAGCCATGCCTATCATACACCGAGATTTGAAGAAGACGGCGAGGATTATCCTTTCAGGGTATTCATAAAAAATGATGAAGTGACTGTCGG